>NZ_JBHYMC010000058.1:9736-47681 GCF_042742535.1 Streptomyces sp. NPDC058880 | reverse complement strand
CGGTTCTGCTGGCTGTTCGTCGCGACGTTCGCGGTGCTGCGCGCGCGGTACGGGCTGACCCGCAGGCGCGCGTCCGGCGCGGTCGCGGTCGCTCGCGGGGCCTTCCCCGTGCCGTGTGGGCCTCACCGCGGGCCGGGCGGCCCGCAGGTGCTCCTAGTCGTCGCCCGAGAGGATCTGGAAGATGCGCAGCATCTCGATGTAGATCCACACCAGGGTCATGGTGAGGCCGAAGGCCGCCAGCCAGGCCTCCTCGCGCGGGGCGCCGTACGCCACGCCGTCCTCGACCTGCTTGAAGTCGAGGGCGAGGAAGCAGGCGCCGAGGATGACGCCGATGGCACCGAACAGCAGGCCGAGGCCGCCGCTGCGGAACCCGAGGCCGTCACCGCCGCCGAAGACCGCGAACAGCATGTTCGCGGCCATGAGGAGGACGAAGCCCAGGGCCGCGGCCATCACGAAGCCGTAGAAGCGGCGGGTGACCCGGATCCAGCCCATCTTGTACGCGAAGAGCACGGCGGCGAAGACGCACATCGTGCCCAGCACCGCCTGGATGACCACACCGGCACCGAAGTAGGTGCTGGTGGCCGCGCTGATCACGCCGAGGAACACGCCCTCGAACGCGGCGTAGGCCAGGATCAGGCCCGGGGCGGCCTTCTGCTTGAACGACTGGACCATCGCGAGGACGAACGCCACCAGGGCGGCGCCGATGCCGATCGCGTACGACGTGTTGAGATTGGCCGGGTCGACGGGCAGCAGCACCCAGGAGAGGGTCGCCGTCACGATGAGCGTGCCGAGCGTCATGGCCGTACGGCTCACGACGTCGTCCATGGTCATCGCATGGGTGCGCGCCGGCGCCTGCGGCATACCCGTGGCCGGGTCGGCTGCGTAGGGGTTCGTCGCGTACGGGTTGGTCCCGGCCTGCTGGTGCTGCGCGTCAAAGCCCGCGTAGCCACCGTTGTCGCGGCTGAACCCCCGTCGCGAGAAGACCGGGTTACTGCTCCTCATCTCACTCCTCCGTGGCCACCGAGCGCGGCCTTGCAACAAGAGTAATGTGCTCGCAAAGAAAGCACCCTACTGCTGGAGGAGGATCTTAGGAGAAGCCACGGCGGGGCGCAGGGGATAAAAGCGGCGGCTTCATCGGAGCCGCCAGAAGTCCTCGCCAGAGCTACGGAGTGCCCGGAGCCGGACTTGAACCGGCACGACCCGAAGGCCAGCGAGGTTTAAGCTCGCCGTGTCTGCATTCCACCATCCGGGCAGGGTATGGCGGCCCCCGTGGAAAAAGCCTTGAACGCTGTGCCGAGCCTATCCGGAAGACACTCGCCGCCGACCGGCCGTCCATCCGATGTTGTCTGATTTTATTGGCGCTTGAGGGTACGTCAGGCCCCAGAACGCACGGTCGGCCCGCTCTGGACACCGATCACCACCTGTACGGGAATGACGGGATTTCGACGGCCCGCGCCACCCCGTGCGCCACCCTCCGCGCCACCCCGGGCGCGCCTCCACCGACCACGGTCCCGTCCCCTCGTGCCGGAGCTCCCGTCATACCAGAGGAGGAGGCGCGGCCGTCCGCCGTCAGTCTGGAGTGGGCCCGGGAACAGGCACGGCGGCTGATCCGGGGCGGGTAAGGGCGAGGTGAGGATGGAGGAGTCCCGCACAACAGACCGAGGAGCCGTCCCGTGACCACCATGAACCACGCCCCGCACACCACTCAGGCCGTGGCCGCCCGCGCCACCGGCCTCTCCAAGGTGTACGGTCAGGGCGAGACCCAGGTGGTCGCCCTCGACAACGTCTCCGTGGACTTCGGCCAGGGACAGTTCACCGCGATCATGGGCCCCTCGGGCTCCGGCAAGTCCACCCTGATGCACTGCGTCGCCGGCCTGGACACCTTCTCCTCGGGCTCCGTCCGCATCGGCGAGACCGAGCTGGGCTCCCTGAAGGACAAGCAGCTCACGCAGCTGCGCCGAGACAAGATCGGCTTCATCTTCCAGGCCTTCAACCTGCTGCCCACGCTGACGGCCCTGGAGAACATCACGCTCCCCATGGACATCGCCGGCCGCAAGCCCGACCAGCAGTGGCTGGACACCGTGGTGGACATGGTGGGCCTCTCCGGCCGCCTGGGCCACCGGCCCACCCAGCTCTCCGGCGGCCAGCAGCAGCGCGTGGCGGTGGCCCGCGCCCTCGCCTCCCGCCCCGAGATCATCTTCGGTGACGAGCCGACCGGAAACCTGGACTCCCGCGCCGGCGCGGAGGTCCTCGGCTTCCTGCGCAACTCCGTCCGCGAGCTCGGCCAGACCGTCGTGATGGTCACCCACGACCCCGTCGCCGCCTCCTACGCCGACCGCGTCATCTTCCTCGCCGACGGCCAGATCGTCGCCGAGATGCACGCGCCCACCGCCGACGGCGTGCTGGACCGCATGAAGGCCTTCGACGCCAAGGGCCGTACCAGCTGACGCCGGTCCCGACCCGGCCCTTCCTCCAAGACCTCCAGCCCCAGGACTGAGACCTTCCATGTTCCGTACCGCCCTGCGCAACGTCCTCGCGCACAAGGCCCGGCTGCTGATGACGGTGCTCGCCGTCACCCTCGGCGTCGCCTTCGTATCCGGCACCCTCGTCTTCACCGACACCCTCAAGAAGTCCCTCTCCGGCCAGTCCGCCAAGAGCTACGAGGGCGTCGCCGTCTCGGTCACCTCGTACGGCCAGGGCCGCAACGAGCAGGGCGAGAAGGAGGGCGAGCCCGGCCTCAGCCAGCAGACCCTCGACAGGATCAGGGCGCTCCCGGGCGTCGACTCCGTCTCCGGCCGCGTCTCGGGCTTCGCGGGCGTCGGCGACGAGAACGGCCGGCTGATCGGCTCGGGCTGGTCCAACCAGGGCGCCAACTACACGCCCGTCAAGGACGGCAAGGACCCGCACTACGTCTTCACGCAGGGCACCGGCCCGGCGCGGGCCGACGAGGTCGCCCTCGACAAGGAGACCGCCGACCAGGGCGGCTACGCGGTGGGCGACCGGGTCCGCGTCGCCACCAACGGCCCGGTCAAGGAGTACTCCCTCGCCGGCGTCTTCACCACCGAGGACGGCGCCGTCCAGGCCGGCGGCAGCCTGGTGCTCTTCGAGACCAAGGTCGCCCAGGAGCTCTACCTCAAGCCCGGATACTTCACGGAGCTGTCGGTCGCCGCGAAGAACGGCGCCTCCGCCGACAAGCTGCTCGCCGACATCAAGCCGCTGCTCGACAAGAACACCAAGGCGCAGACCGGTGCGGCGCTCGCCGCCGAACAGGCCAAGCAGATCGAGAAGGGCCTCGGCAACCTCAGCACGATGCTGCTCGTCTTCGCCGGCATCTCGCTCTTCGTCGGCATCTTCCTGATCTACAACACCTTCACCATGCTGGTCACCCAGCGCACCAAGGAGCTGGCCCTGCTGCGCGCCGTCGGCGCCCACCGCGGCCAGGTCATGCGCTCCGTCCTCAGCGAGGCCCTCGTCGTCGGCGCCCTGTCGGCCGCCGTCGGCCTGGCGGGCGGCATCGGCCTGGCAGCCGCGATTCGCACCGTCATCGGCTCCCTCGGCGCCAAGCTGCCGGGCGGCGCCCTGGTGATCGCACCGGGCACCGTCATCGCCGCGCTCGTCATCGGCGTCGTCGTCACCACCGTCGCCGCCCTGCTGCCGGCCTGGCGCACCGGCCGGATCGCCCCGGTCGCCGCCATGGGCAGCGCCCACCTGCCGGCCACCTCGAAGTCCCTGCTCGTGCGCAACATCCTCGGCTCGGTCATCAGCCTCGGCGGCATCGGCCTGGTCCTCCTGGGCGTGTCCACGGGCGGCAACACCGGCCGCATGACCATGGGCGGCGGCGCCTTCTTCATGCTGATCGGCATGATCGTGCTGCTGCCGCTGCTCTCCAAGCCGGTCATCGGTGCGGTCCGTCCGCTACTGCAGAAGGTGTTCGGCGTCCCCGGCAAGCTGGCCGCCCAGAACGCCGTCCGCAACCCGCGCCGCACCGCCGTCACGGCCGCGTCCCTGGCCATCGGCCTGACCCTGGTCACCACGCTGTCGGTGCTCGGTGTCACCGTCGGCAAGGTCGTCGACCGCATGAGCACCGAGAAGCTCAAGGCCGACTACCGGGTCTCCATGTCCGCCGACGCGGGCAGCCTCGACGAGTCGGTGGCCGAGACCCTGGCCAAGGCCCCCGGTATCAAGGCGGTCTCCCCGCAGTCGGCCGGCTATTTCCTGGTCGACGGCGACTTCCGGTCCGCCTCCGGCGTCAACCCGGCCACCATCGGTCAGCTCCTCAACATCGAGGTGCTCAGCGGCTCGCTCGACAGCCTCGGCAAGGGCGAGGTCGCCGTCGCCGAGAAGACGGCCAGGAAGCAGAACCTCACCGTCGGCACCGCGCTCAAGGTGAAGTACGACGACGGCCGGGAAGCGTCCGTCAAGGTCGGCGCGGTCTTCAAGGACATGGACGGGCTGCTCTCCCCCTACGTCATCGACAACAGGATCCTCACCGAGCACAGCGAGGACATGTACATCCCCGAGGTGTACGTCAACGTCGACGGCGGCGCCTCCAAGGCCGCCCAGCAGAAGGTCGTCGACGCCCTCGGCAAGAACCCGGCCATCACCGTCGCCACCCAGCAGGACATGCGCAACGAGATGGGCGGCATGATCAACACGATGCTGAACATCATGTACGGCCTGCTCGGCATGGCCCTGGTCATCTCGGTGCTCGGCGTGGTCAACACCCTGGCCATGTCCGTCTTCGAGCGGACCCAGGAGATCGGCATGCTGCGGGCCATCGGCCTCGACCGAAGCCGCGTCAAGAACATGATCCGCCTTGAGGCCGTGGTCATCTCGCTCTTCGGTGCCGCCCTCGGCGTCGTCATCGGCGTCTTCCTCGCCTGGGCCGTCGGCTCCACGCTGGCCAACGCCATGCCCGGCTACGCGTTGGTCCTCCCGTGGGACCGGATCGGGATCTTCCTCCTGCTGGCCGCCGTGGTCGGCGTCCTGGCCGCCATGTGGCCGGCCCGCAGCGCCGCCCGCCTGAACATGCTGACCGCCATCAAGACCGAGTAGCGGGACGCGGAACGCGGACACGGGAGGGCCCCGGGGCGGCACGACGCGCCCCGGGGCCCTCCCGTCGTCCGTGCAGGAACGATCCGGCCGCGATCCGCCGGGGAGTCCCTAAGCCGGCTGCGCACCCCAGGTCCGCAGCCGCAACGGCAGCCCCGAGTCCCCGCGCGGCGCGGAGCGCACGGCGAGCACCTGGTTGACCCCGAGGCGGCCCCGTTCGAAGCCGAGCGCGGAGGCGGCCATGTAGAGCTGCCAGACCCGGGCCCGGCCGGCCGAGGTGAGCGCCACGGCCTCGTCCCAGTGCTGCTCCAGCCGCGCCACCCAGGCCCGCAGGGTCAGGGCGTAGTGCTCGCGCAGCGCCTCGACGTCGCGGACCTCGAATCCGGCCCGCTCCAGCTCGCCGACCGTGGTGCCGACCGGGGAGAGTTCGCCGTCGGGGAAGACGTACGCGTCGATGAACGCGTCCACCCGGTAGGCCGCCTCGTCCGCCTCCGGGGGGCGGGCGATCTGGTGGTTGAGCAACAGGCCGCCCGGGCGCAGCAGGGCGTGCAGGGTGCGCGCGTAGTCGCGGTAGCGCTCGGCGCCGACGTGTTCGGCCATCCCGATGGAGGAAATCGCGTCGTAGGGGCCGTCCTTGACGTCCCGGTAGTCCTGGATCCGGATCTCGACCAGATCGGCCAGGCCCTCGTCCGCGGCCTTCTTGCGGGCGTACAGGGCCTGTTCGCGCGAGAGCGTGACCCCGGTGACGCGCGCTCCGTACGCGCGGGCCGCGTGCAGGGCCATGGAGCCCCAGCCGCAGCCGACGTCGAGGAGCCGGTCCCCGGGCTTGAGGCCGAGCTTGCGGCAGACCAGGTCGAGCTTGTCGTGCTGGGCCCGTTCCAGGGTCGAGCCGGGCGTCCAGTAGGCGCAGGAGTACACCATGGAGGGGCCGAGGACCCGCTCGTAGAAGGCGTTGCCGACGTCGTAGTGGTGGCTGATGGCTTGCCGGTCGCGGCGCCTGGTGTGCCGGGGGCCGCCGCGCCGGGCCGCCTCCTCCGCGGGCGGCGCGGGCGCCGGCCAGGGCCTGGCCAGGGCGACGAGGTCCCGCACGGCGCTCCGCGCCTCGGCGTCGCCCAGCAGCGCCGCGGTGGCCGCCGCGGTGTCCGCGGCGGCGGAGACCCTCCGGGGCAGGCGCGGGCGCAGCGCGCCCGGGCGGGAGGCGGGCGGGGCGGCGGGCTCCCGGTCCCGCTGCCAGAGCACGCCCCCCACCCGGTCCAACAGCTCGAACAGGTCGCCTTCGACGGTCAGGTCGCCGGCCACCCAGGCCCGGGCCAGGCCCAGCTCCCCGGGCTTCCACAGGATCCGGCGCAGGGCGCGGCGGCCCCGGACGACGAGCACGGGACCGTCGGGCGGCCCGGCCTCGGTTCCGTCCCACGCGCGGATGCGCACGGGCAGGGGGCCGCCCAGCAGGGTCTCGGCAAGAGCGGCCAGCCGCGGAGCGGCGTCGGTCATGGCGCACCTCCACAAAGTTCCGACCCATCCGTCTACCCCTCCACGGCCCCGGGTACGCCGAAGGGGCCGCCCGCACCACGGATGGCGGGCGGCCCCTTCGGGGTCGTACATGCGGCCGGCTCAGCGGCCGGGCTCCCGGCGCAGGGTCAGGAGGCCTTGGCCTTCTCGGCCGGGGCAGCGGCGGCGGCCGGGGCCGGCGCCGGCTTGGCGGCCTCGTAGAACTCCTCGCGCGGGGTCTCCAGAGCGCCGAGGGAGACGACCTCGCGCTTGAGGAACATGCCGAGGGTCCAGTCGGCGAAGACGCGGATCTTGCGGTTCCAGGTCGGCATGGCCATGCCGTGGTAGCCACGGTGCATGTACCAGGCGAGCCGGCCCTTGAGCTTGATCTTCATCTTGCCCATGACGATCATCGCCACGCCCTTGTGGAGGCCGAGGCCCGCCACAGCACCCTTGTTGGAGTGCGCGTACTCGGCCTGCGGGAAGCCCCGCATGCCCGAGACCACGTTGTCGCCGAGGACCTTGGCCTGGCGCAGCGCGTGCTGGGCGTTCGGCGGGCACCAGGCGTTCTCGACGCCGGCCTTGCGGGCGGCGACGTCCGGGACCTGGGCGTTGTCGCCCGCGGCCCAGATGTAGTCGGTGCCCTGGACCTGGAGGGTCGGGGCGGTGTCGACGTGGCCGCGCGGGCCCAGCGGCAGGCCGAAGCGGGCCAGCGCCGGGTTGGGCTTGACGCCGGCGGTCCACACGATGGTGTTGGAGTCGACCTCAAGGCCGTTCTTCAGCACCACGTGGCCGTCCACGCAGGAGTCCATGGAGGTGTTGAGGTAGATCTCGATGCCGCGGGACTCAAGGTGCTCGCGGCCCCAGGTGCCGAGCTTGGGCCCGACCTCGGGGAGGATCTTGTCGGCCGCGTCGACCAGGATGAAGCGCATGTCCTCGCGCTTGATCGTGGAGTAGTACTTCGCGGCGTCGCGGGCCATGTCCTCGACCTCGCCGATCGTCTCGGCCCCGGCGAAGCCGCCGCCGACGAAGACGAAGGTGAGGGCCTTGCGGCGGACGTTCTCGTCCGTCGTGGACTCGGCCTTGTCGAGCTGCTCCAGCACGTGGTTGCGCAGGCCGATGCCCTCCTCGACGCCCTTCATGCCGATGCCCTGCTCTGCGAGACCGGGGATCGGGAAGGTGCGGGAGACGGCGCCGAGGGCGATCACCAGGTAGTCGAAGGGCAGCTCGTACGCCTCGCCGACCAGCGGCGTGACGACGGCGACCTTGCGGTCCTGGTCGATGGTGGTGACCCGGCCGGTGAGGACCTCAGCCTTGGGCAGCACGCGTCGCAGCGGGACGACGACGTGCCGCGGCGAGATGCTGCCTGCGGCCACTTCGGGGAGGAAGGGCTGGTAGGTCATGTACGAGCGCGGGTCGACGACCGTGACGGTCGCCTCGCCGTAGCGCATCTTCTTCATGATGCGCTTGGCTGCGTACAGGCCTACGTACCCACCTCCTACAACGAGGATCCTGGGACGCTCCGTGGTGCTCATGAGAACGAGTATCCAGCACCCATTGGGGTGTTGCTCGTGAGCCCCTTCACAAGGACCGAGAGGGCCTCTGCTACACTCCGCCGCCCACGTGACGGACGTCATGACGCGCAACGGGAACCAAGAGGTGTCGGGAGTCGTTGTTCACCCGTCCTGAACTGGCCTCCGAGGCTTTGACCGGAGTAGACCACCGGGTTTCGTCCTTATCTCCGACACGGAACCCGCCGCCGCCGCCGATCACACGAACGCGCGACAAAAGGGACCCCGAGGCCTCCGGAAGGCCCCGAAGGGCCCTTCCGGTGACCCAGTCGCACCCTTTTCCTTGTGAAGAACTTCACGAACTTTTTTCCGATCATGGCCCTCGACACCCCTCACACCCTGGTTCGAAGGTCGTTTGGCCGATGGACCAGATGATTCCTCCGGTCATCGCGGGCCAGGCCATGGCTCGTTGCGGTAGCCCGCCCGGACGACCCGGAACGACCGTGACGCCCCGGCCGGTCGACCGGAGCGCCACGATTCAGGGGTTCGGCAGGTCAGGACAGCCGCTCGGCCGCCTCGGCCTCTTCCGCGGTCTTGATCGCGATCCCGTCGAGGATGTCGTGCTCGGAGACCACGACCTCCGAGGCGCCGGTGCGCTCCATGACGGCCAGCAGGACCAGCGCGCCCGCGCCGATCACGTCGACCCGGCCCGGGTGCATCACGGGAATCGCCGCGCGCTCGTCGTGGGTGGCGGTCAGCATCCGCTCGGTGATCTCGCGGACCTGCTCGTAGGAGAGCCGGGCGTGGTGGATCTCCGACGACCGGTACTCGGGCAGCCCGAGCGCGATGCCGGCGATGGTGGTCACCGAGCCCGCCAGGCCCACCAGGGTGCGCGCCTCGGCCAGCGGAACGGTTTCGGCCGCCAGGTCCAGCGCGGCCTCGATGTCGGCACGGACGGCGGCGACCTGCTTCTCGGTCGGCGGGTCGGTGACGACCCCGTCCACCACCAGGTGGCGCTCGGTCATCCGGACACAGCCCACGTCCACGGAGCGGGCGGCCCGGACGTGGTCGTCGCCGACCACGAACTCGGTCGAGCCGCCGCCGATGTCGACCACCAGGAACGGCCGCTCCAGGTGCTCGTGCGCGGTCAGCTCCCGGGTGGCGCCGGTGAAGGAGAACTCCGCCTCCTCGTCGCCGGAGATCACCTCGGGCTCGACGCCCAGGATCTCCACGACACCGCGCACGAACTCGTCCCGGTTCTCCGCGTCACGGGAGGCGGAGGTCGCCACGAAGCGCACCCGCTCCGCGCCGAACTCCTTGATGACCGCCGCGTACTCGCGGCACGCGGCGAAGGTGCGCTCCAGCGCCTCCGGGGCCAGCCGCCCGGTCTTGTCGACGCCCTGGCCGAGCCGGACGATGATCATCCGTCGGTCGAGCTCGACCAGCTCACCCGTGGCGGGGTCGCAGTCCGCGACGAGCAGCCTGATGGAGTTCGTACCGCAGTCGATGCCCGCGACACGGGTCACTGGGACTCCTCCTCCTTCTTCTTCTCCCCGCACGGGGTGACGCAGGCGCCCTTGGCCCACCACTCGGGCAGCATCGCGAGGGCCTCGTCG
This sequence comes from Streptomyces sp. NPDC058880, assembly GCF_042742535.1. Taxonomy (NCBI): domain Bacteria; kingdom Bacillati; phylum Actinomycetota; class Actinomycetes; order Kitasatosporales; family Streptomycetaceae; genus Streptomyces; species Streptomyces sp. NPDC058880. Next base: position 38,014 of record NZ_JBHYMC010000058.1, on the reverse strand, counting down.
CCGAAGGGGTTCACACCGGGGCCGGCGGCCAGCGAGTGCCCGACGAGCACGTGCAGGCACTTGACCCGGTCCGGCATGCCGCCGGCGCTCGGGAAGCCCTGGAGCACCTCGATGGCGTCGCGGCGCCGGATGTAGTCCTCATGCGCGGCCCGGTAGGCGGCGGCGAGCTCCGGGTCCTCGGCGAGGCGCGCCTGCATCTCCTTCATCACGCCGTTGGCCTCCAGCGTGCCGATGGCGGAGGCCGCGCGCGGGCACGTCAGGTAGTACAGCGTCGGGAAGGGGGTGCCGTCGGGCAGCCGCGGGGCGGTCTCCACCACGTCGGGCTGCCCGCAGGGGCAGCGGTGCGCGATGGCGCGCAACCCGCGCGGCGGGCGGCCGAGCTGCTGCTCGAACGCCTCGATGTCCGCGTCGGTCGGCTCGGTCCGGTCGGTCTGGGGCGGGGGCGTCTGCATGCCTGGAGGGAGTCTCTTCGTTCTCGTCGGATGGGTGCTGCGGTACTCACTAGTCGCCCGGGCGGTCGGCCTTGTCGACGCCGTCCCAGACGTTCGAGTACCAGGGGCGGTCGGAGCCGGCCTGGCCGGTCCGGTGCTGCTCTGGGGGCCGGGCCCCGGGGTCGGCCATGATGTAGCCGACCTCCCCCGGACGCAGGAAGTGCAGGTGCCTGCGCGCCTGCTGCTCCGCGTAGGCGTCGTCCTGCCAGCGGGCCTTCTCATCGCGGAGCCGCTCCAGGCGGTCCCGCGCGGCCGCGGCGGCCCGCTGCTGCTCCGCGATCTCCGAACGCTGGGAGACGTACTGGCGCATCGGATACGCGAGGGCGACGACCAGGGTACAGAGCACGAGCACCAGGAGGGCGGCCCTGCCCGTGAGACGGCTGCGGCGCACCTGCCGGCGCGACTGCGAGCGGTAGACGTGGGCCGCGGTCCGCTCGCCGAGCTGCCTCAGCCGCGTCGCCGTGGAGAAGGTGGAGAACCGATCCCGGTTCCCGGCCATGGGTCCGCCTCCCCTTTGTACGCACTACGCAATACGTCCCCGCACACGGTACGGGACCGAGTGCGGGGACGTACGGAGGCAGAGCGTGATTAGCCCTTGAAGCGCGGGAAGGCGCTGCGGCCCGCGTACACCGCGGCGTCGTCGAGGATCTCCTCGATGCGCAGCAGCTGGTTGTACTTGGCGACGCGGTCCGAGCGGGCCGGGGCGCCGGTCTTGATCTGACCGCAGTTCACGGCGACGGCGAGGTCGGCGATGGTGACGTCCTCGGTCTCGCCGGAACGGTGCGACATCATGCACTTGAAGCCGTTGCGCTGGGCCATCTCGACGGCGTCGAGGGTCTCGGTCAGCGAACCGATCTGGTTCACCTTCACGAGCAGGGCGTTCGCGGAGCCCTCCTCGATGCCGCGGGCCAGGCGCTCCGGGTTGGTGACGAAGAGGTCGTCGCCGACGATCTGGACCTTGGCGCCCAGGCGGTCGGTGATGGTCTTCCATCCGGCCCAGTCGTCCTCGAACAGCGGGTCCTCGATGGAGACCAGCGGGTACGCCTCGACGAGCTCGGCGTAGTAGTCGGTCATCTCGGCAGCCGAGCGGGACTGGCCCTCGAACTCGTACTTGCCGTCCTTGTAGAACTCGGACGCGGCGACGTCGAGGGCGAGCGCGATGTCCTTGCCCGGGGTGTAGCCGGCCTGCTTGATGGCCTCGATGATGAGGTCGAGCGCGGCGCGGTTGGACTCCAGGTTCGGGGCGAAGCCGCCCTCGTCGCCCAGACCGGTGGAGAGGCCCTTGGTGTGCAGGACCTTCTTGAGGGTGTGATAGACCTCGGCACCCCAGCGCAGCGCCTCGGAGAAGGACTCCGCACCGATCGGCGCGATCATGAACTCCTGGATGTCGACGTTGGAGTCGGCGTGCGACCCACCGTTGAGGATGTTCATCATCGGAACGGGCAGCAGGTGCGCGTTCGGACCGCCGAGGTAGCGGAACAGCGGGAGGTCCGAGGCCTCGGACGCGGCGTGCGCGACGGCGAGCGAGACGCCGAGGATGGCGTTGGCGCCGAGCGAGCCCTTGTTGTCGGTGGCGTCCAGGTCGAACATCGCCTGGTCGATCAGGCGCTGCTCGGTGGCGTCGTAGCCGACGAGCTCCGGGCCGATCTGCTCGATGACGGCGAGGACGGCCTTCTCGACACCCTTGCCCATGTAACGGTTGGGGTCACCGTCACGGAGCTCGATGGCCTCGAATGCACCGGTGGAGGCGCCGGACGGAACGGCAGCACGGCCGGTGCTGCCGTCGTCGAGGCCCACCTCGACCTCGACCGTGGGGTTGCCTCGGGAGTCCAGGATTTCCCGGGCTACGACGACGTCGATGGACGGCACGAGCATCTCCTTCTGGGATGTGACGCTGGGTGTGCGGTGGCGTGTCAGGCCGTGGGATGGCCTTGCCGCCTAGAGCCTAACCGGCTTCCGGGGTTCGACCGGCCGACCGCCCGACCCCTGGGACGAAAAAGGGACCGAATACCCGCCTTCCGGGACATACAACCCTTGATCATCAGCCGACGGGACCGCACACACCGCCGCCCGGCGCGTGGGGGGAAGGGGCGCCGGGCGGTGGGAATTCTGTGCGTTGCGTACGCGTGTGCGGCTCTTGCCGCGACGTTCAGCTGAGCTTCAGCTTCTGGCCCGGGAAGATCAGGTCGGCGTCCGAGACGATGTCCTTGTTCAGCTCGAAGAGCTGCTGCCAGCCGCCCTTGACGCCGTTGGCCTCGGCGATGGTGCCCAGCGTGTCGCCCGGCTTGACCTCGTAGGAGCCGTTGCCGGTCTTCGGCGCGACCGGAGCCGCGGCGCGCTCGGAGCGGGTGGTCGGGACCTCGGCGCGCTTGGTGTCCTTCTTCGGCGCGGCCTTGGTCTCGGTCTTCTTCGTCTCGGTCTTCTTCGGCTGGGCCTTCGGCTTGGTGGAGGCCGGGGCCTCGGTGGAGCCGCCACCGGTGTAGGAGGAGTTCGACAGGCCCTTGCCACAGTGCGGCCAGGCGCCCTTGCCCTGCTTCTTGAGGACCTTCTCCGCGACGGCTATCTGCTGCGCCTTGGAGGCCTTGTTGGCCTGCGGGGCGTACGACTTGCCCCCGAAAGCGGCCCAGGTGGAGGACGAGAACTGCAGCCCGCCGTAGTAGCCGTTGCCGGTGTTGATGGACCAGTTGCCACCGGACTCGCACTGCGCGACCTTGTCCCACTCGGACGCGGTAGCGGCGCTGGCGGCCCCCGCGGTCATCAGCGGGGCGGCGACGGCCACACCGGCGACACCGGCGAGCGTGACGATGCGAGCGGCCTTGGAGCCGCGACGGTGCTTGCCCTTGCCGGAAAGCAGCATGAGGTTTCTCCTCACCGACGCCTGCGAGGTGAGCTGTCGGGTTCGAGCCTGTGAGTGCCCGGCGGTGCGACCTTGCGCCCCGCTTAACCCCAAGCCGCTCGCCGGCCGTCTCTCAACGGCCGCTCGCGGCACCTACCTTGGTTCCCCCGCTCCTGCCTTCGGCGCTTGACGCGACGACTGTTCCCCCCGTCCGCCGGCAGGATTCGGCGATGCGGTCGAAGGAGCCCGCGGTGGCGGGCGAATCAGAAGGTAGACATGTCCCTCCCCGATGCTCAACCAGGAGCATCGGGGAGAAACGGCCCCTACTTGCGCTCCCCGCAGGGGCGTTTGCGCAGGTGAGGACGGGGTTTGCGGAACCCCCGGGGCGGGACACGCCAGTTGACCGGAAGAGACACATGTCTCACTTGCAGAAAACAGACAATCAGGCCTTACCGGGCGAACCAACTGTCCTTATTGGGCGGTTAGATCCAGGTTCTGCCCAGGCTTGATCAGGTTGGCATCATTGCCGATGACCTGCTCGTTGGCCGCATAAAGACCGCTCCAGCCGCCCTTCACTCCCTTGGCATCCGCGATGGCCGCCAGGCTGTCGCCCTCCTGCACCGTATAGACGGGGGCCGACGCGGCATCAGACGGCACACCCTCCTCGGGAGACGGCGCACCGCGGTGCTTGCCGTTGCCCTCGGCGGGAGTGGCACCCGGGGCGGCCGGGGTCGCCGGGGTCGCGGGGTTCGCCGGGTCGGCCGGGGACGGCCCCGGGGAGACCGGCGGGGTCGTGGGTGCCGTCGGGTCCGCGGGAAGGGTCGGGGCCGTCGGGTCGCCGGGAGTCGCCGGCGGGGCCGTCGGGTCGGCCGGGACGTCCGGGGTGCCCGGGGTGCCCGGGTCGGCCGGAGGCGTCGTCGGGACGTCGGGCGCGGGCATGACGGGCAGTCCGACGGACGGCGCGTCGGGTATCAGGAAGGGGGAACCCGAGGGGCTGGGGGTCTCCGCGGTCGAGAGCCCGAAGTCCGTGGCGGGCTTGCCGCCCGTGGTGGAGGGAACGGTGTCGTCGGGGCGCGACGGCGCGGGACCCACCGCGCCGGTGCTACCGGGCAGACCGGGATCGACGACGGCCGCCGGACCCTGCTGGTCCAGTCCGGCCGAGGCGGCGCACAGCGGCCAGGCCTGCGGACCCTGGGCGGCCAGTACGCGCTCGGCCACGGCTATCTGCTGGGAGCGGCTCGCGAGGTCGGCCCGCTCGGCGAAGTCCAGGCCGCCGGCATCCTGCCACTGCTGCTGGGTGAACTGGAGCCCGCCGTACGCGCCACTGCCGAAGTTGGCGCTCCACGTGCCGCCGCTCTCGCACTCGGCCACCTTGTCCCATGTGGCGGTGTCTGCGGCGGTCGCGCTCGTGGCGGCCAGCAGCGGCATGGCGAGCGCGGAGCCGGTGACACCGGCCGTGACGACCAGCGCGGGGACCTGGCGGGGGCGTCTGTGACGGCCGTTCCCGGAGAGCATGAGGGATCACCTTTCGCATAACAGCGGGGTAACGGCAGAACCTAGCGGCCTCCGAACGATTGTCACAAGTTCAAGCCGAATCTGACTTTTAATCAGATGTCGCGCAAGTGTTTTGAGTCGTGAAGCGAACGGGAAGGGTACGCAGCCCTCGCATGATCAACCCCCCGCGCCAGCGCAGGTCTTGGGGTGGAACTGCAAGTTCCAGATCGGGCAGGCGCGTCAGCAGGGTGGCGAGGGCGGTCTGCCCCTCCAGGCGGGCAAGTGGCGCACCCAGGCAGTAGTGGATGCCGTGGCCGTAGCCGAGGTGCTGGTTGTCGGTCCGGGAGAGGTCGAGGGTGTCCGGATCGACGAATCGCCCGGGGTCCCGGTCAGCCGCCGCCAGGACGACCAGGACCGGATCGCCGGTCTCGATCCGCTCGCCGCCCAGGGTGAGCGGCTGCGTGGCGAACCGCCACGTCGCCAGCTCCACGGGGCCGTCATAGCGCAGGAGTTCCTCGACGCCCGTGGCCAGCAGCCCGCGCTCGCCGGCGGCCAGGGAGGCCTGCAGGCGCTCGCGCTGGACGGGGTTCATGAAGAGGGAGTGGATGCCGTTGCCGATGAGGTTCACGGTCGTCTCGAAGCCGGCGAAGAGCAGGATGAAGGCCATCGCCGTGGCCTCGCCCTCCGTGAGGTGGTCGCCGTGATCGCTCGCCCGGATCAGGTCGGAGATCAGGTCATCGCCCAGATCGTCCCTTTTGCGATGGATGAGCTCGCCGAGATAGGTCCGCATCTGCTTCACCGACCGGGCCACACCGCCGCGCGGCCCGCCCCCGTGGCGGATCATCATCCCGGCCCAGTCGCGGAAGTCGTCCTGGTCCTCGCGCGGTACCCCGAGCATCTCGCAGATGGCGTAGATGGGGAGGGGGAAGGCGAACTCGTGGATGAGATCCGCCTCTCCCCGCCCCGCGAACCGGTCGATCAGCTGGTCGGTGAGCGCCTGGACCCGCGGGGTGAACTCGGCGACCCTGCGCGGGGTGAACGCCTTGGACACCAGGCGCCGCAGCCGGGTGTGGTCCGGTGGGTCGATGTTCAGCAGATGCGTCATCAGCTCCGCCTTGCGCTCCCCCGGGATCCCGGTCTTGCCCTTGGCGTGCGCGGGCTCGGCGTGGTGCGCCGGATTCTTGCTGAGCCGCTGGTCGGCGAGGGCCTGCCGGGCGTCGGCGTACCGGGTGACCAGCCAGGCCTCGACCCCGCTGGGGAGCTTGGTGCGGTGCACCGGCGCGTTCTCGCGCAGCCACGCGTAGGCCGGATAGGGGTCGGTCGCGAACTCCCACGTGAAGAGTTCGGGCGCCGCGCCGACGGAGGGAGGGGACGACTGATCGTGCATGTCCTCGACAGTAGCCGCCGCGCAGCGGCGGTCCGGCGCGAGCCGCGACCCGCCATCCCATATGACTCCTTCGTCGCGGCTGTCCGCAGATCGGACCACACTTGACCTCGCCCGGTCCGGCACTCCTACTTTCGGTTGTGTGGATGTGAGGATCTTGAAAAGCAGTTTCGCGGTGGTGGAGAGACGGGCCGAGCACGCGGTCAAGTTCTTCTACTCACACCTCTTCTGGCACAACCCCGGAGTCCGCGAGCTCTTCCCGCTCTCCTCCGACGACATGGAACGCCAGCGGGACCGGCTCTTCGCCGCACTCACCCACGTCGTCTCCCGTCTGGACGACGAGGCCCTCGGCCCCTACCTGCACGACCTGGGACGCGACCACCGCAAGTTCCTGGTCCGCCCCGAGCACTACGCGGTCGTGGGCTCCAGCCTGCTCGCCGCACTCGCCGAGACCTCCGGCGACGCCTGGACCCCGCAGGCGGAGAAGGCCTGGACCGAGGCCTACCAACTGATCGCCGACGCCATGCTCGCCGGGGCCGACGCGAGCGAGGACCCGCCGTGGTGGGACGCCGAGGTCGTGCGCCACCTCCAGTACGGTCAGGACATCGGCGTGCTGACCCTCAGGCCGCACGCTCCCTTCCCCTACCTGCCCGGCCAGTACACGAGCGTGAGCAGCGAGCGGGTGCCCCGGACCTGGCGCACCTACTCCATCGGCAACGCCCCCCGCCCGGACGGCACCGTGGACCTGCACGTCAGCCGGATCGACCGCGGGCGGCTCAGCACCGCACTGGTCCGCGAGACACGGCCCGGCGACGTCCTGAAACTCGGCGCCGCCGGCGGCCGGCTGACCTTCCGCCGCACGGACCGCCCGGTCAGCCTGATCGCCGCCGGCACCGGCTGGGCGCCGATCCGGGCCATGCTGGAGGAGCTCGCGGACCGGCCTCCCCATCAGGACGTGCGGCTCTTCGTGGTGGCCCGGGACGGCGCACACCTCTACGACCGGCCGCTCATCGACCGGTACGGCAGCTCGTGCGGCTGGCTCGACGTCACCTACATCACGCCCGCGCCCGGCCGGCACCGCAACGAGGCCACCGGCCGGCTCGCGACGGCGCTGAGCAACCGGGGCCTGTGGCCCGACCAGGACGTCTACCTCAGCGGGCCGCCGCGGTTCGTCGACCAGACCGCGCGGGTCCTGGCGGAGCTCGGTGCCCGCCCCGCCCGCGTCTTCCACGACGGCGTACCGGCCGCGGCCACCGGCAGCGGGCCCCGGGGCCGCCCGCTGGGCTTCGGCGAATGGTTCCTCGACCGCCCGGCACCGCACTGGCACGACCCGTCGGCCCGCGCCCCGAAGGAGAACTGAGGGGCCCGGCGGCTACCGCGCGGGGGCTCCGAGGCCCTCGGCAGCTCGGATCGCGTCCCGGTAGACGCGGGCCGCCGCCCGCAGCGCGGTCTCGGGGTCGACGCCCTCCGCCTCGGCGCGCGCGGCCAGTTGCAGCAGTTCGTAGCCGATGCCCTCGCCGCGGGGCAGCTCCACCGCCACGCCGCCGGTACGGGCCCTGCCCGCGAGTTTGGCCGCGAGCGCCAGGCCCGGCTGGCCCACCGGGATCCCGTCGGTGACCGACTCCCGCTGCTTCTCCACCGCCTTGGTGCGCTGCCAGTGCGCGTGGACGTCCTCCGGGGTCTCGGCCTCCGCGTCGCCGAAGACGTGCGGATGGCGGTGGATCAGCTTCTGCACCAGGGAGCCGGCCACGTCGTCGATGGAGAAGGCTCCCAGGCCCTCCCCGCCGGCCTCGCCGTCATCGCCGGCCTCACCCGCCGGAACGCCCTCCTCGGCGATCCGGGCGTGGAAGACCACCTGGAGCAGGACATCGCCGAGCTCCTCGCGCAGCTCCTCCCGGTCCCCGTCCTCGATCGCCTCGACGAGTTCGTACGCCTCCTCGATCGCGTACTTGGCCAGGCCCCGGTGCGTCTGTCGGGAGGTCCACGGGCATTCCCGACGGACTCGGTCCATCACCTGGACCAGGTCGAGCAGGCGCGCGCCCGGCAGGTCGTAGGAGCCGGGCAGCAGTTCCAGGTCGGGCATGGAGACCCGGCCGGAGCCGGCCAGCCGGGCCAGGCCGTCGGTGAGCCGCTGGTCGCCCTCGCCGCTCGGGAGCACCACCACCGTACGACCGCCCGCGCAGGCCGCCACCAGCTCGTGCGCATCCGCGGCCGCGTGCTCGACGTCGACGCCCGCCTCCCGCAGGTAGGGCAGCTGCGGGTGGCCGGGGTCGGCGCACAGCACCCGGTCGGCGGCGTGCAGGGTCTGCCACGCCGGCCAGGACAGCACCCCGGGGGCGACCCGGTGGCTGGTGGTCAGCAGGACGATACGGCCGGTGGGCTCGGCGGCGGTGGGCTGGGAGTGGTCGGTCACCCTCCGAACCTACCTCCGCCGGGAGGGGTCAGGCTCCGGCGGGTTCCTGCTCGGGCCGGGTCCGCTGGGTGATCCACGCCGTGTCCGCCGGGCCGAGGCCGACCTGCTTGGCGTCCCAGGCCCCGTAGCGTGGGTTCACCTCGATGTGGAGGGCCTCCGCGGCCCGGGTGAGCGGCTCGATGATCCTCTCCTCGCCGAAGCGCTCGCTCAGCTTGTCGAGCAGCAGCCGGAAGCGCAGGTCCTCGTCGATCTGCCCGGGCGCCAGCGGGACACGGGCCTGCAGGGCCAGCTGTTCCAGCGCCGCCGCGCCCCTGTCGCCCTCCTGGGCCGTGCGGGCGTCCTCGACCTCCTTGGTCGTGACCGAGATGCCCGCATCCTTCGCCGCCCGCTCCAGCACCCGCAGCTGGATCATCTTGCCGAGCTTGATCCGCTCCAGCTGCGGGGTGTTGGCGATCAGTGTGGCGGCCTGCTCGGACCGGTTCTGGGCGGCGCGCACGTCGCCCACCTGAGCCTGGAGCGCGGAGGTGGTGATCCGTTCACCGCCGACGACGGCCGCGGTGCCGGGCCGGGTCTCGCCCGAGCAGGCGGACAGCAGGGGCGCCGCCGCGAGCAGGGCGGCGGAGACGGAGAGCGCAGTGCGACGGTGCAAAGGAGCCTCCAGGGCCGGGAGATTGTGCGTCCATGCACAAGGGCCGTGCGGTGATCGATGGTATGCAGTAAGGGTGGCCCGGGCCACCCGTTCAACCAACGATTCGCGGGGTGTCCGGGGTACGTGTCTGTTCGTGTCGCAGCCACTTGGTGGCCATCCCCGCGTCCTCCGGTGCTGCCAGGGTCGGCCCACCATGTGGACACCGCACCGCTCGCCGCGCCGCCGCAGTCTGTCCGGCTCGGCGCTCGCCGCCCTGCTCACGGCGGTGGCCGTGTGCGCCGGGGACGCCGCCGCCCGGGTCTTCCCCTACGGATCGCGCCACCGCAGCGTCAACGACCTCGGCAATCAGTTCGTACCCTTCCACGCGCACCTGTGGGACCTCCTGCACGGCCGTGCGCAGGGCGGGCTGCTGTTCAACTGGCAGTCCGGATACGGCACGAGCTTCCTGCCCGACCTCGGCACCTACCTGGCCAGCCCGCTCTCCGTCCTCGTCGCCCTCTTCCCGCGCGCCGACATCGACCTGGCCGTGTACGTCGTCACCGTGCTCAAGACGGTGACCGCGGCGGCGGCCATGGCCTGGCTGCTGCGCACCCTCCACCGGGGGCCGTGGTGGGCGGCCGGACTGCTCGGGGCCTCGTACGCACTGTGCGGTTGGTCGGTGATCGAAGCCTCCTACAACCCGATGTGGCTGGACGGGCTGATCGCCTTCCCCCTGCTGTGCCTGACCGGTGAATGGGCCCTGCGCGGGCGGCGGGTGCTGCTCACCCCGCTGGTCGTCGCCGTGTGCTGGACGGCGAACTTCTACACCGCCTACATGGCCACCCTCGGCGCCGCGCTGGTCCTGCTGGTACGGGTGGTGCTGACCCGGGAGGGCTTGCGGACCCGGATCGCGGTGATCGCCCGGGCGGCCGCGCTGACCCTGCTGGGCATCGCGCTGACGGCGCCGGTGCTGCTGCCGTTGTTCCTCAGCTCGGGCCGGGCCCACCCGGGATGGGCCAGGGAGTTCCGGCCGGTGCCCTGGGCGGACCTCTTCGCACGGCTGCTGCCGGGTACGTACTCCTTCTCCTCCCCTGCCGTGTTCGTCGCCGGCGGCACCCTGCTGTTGGTCGCCGCGCTGCCCTTCCACCGTTCGGTCCCACTGCGCGGCCGGCTGTGGTGGACGGGGTTGACGGCGGCCGTGGCGCTCTCCCTCCAGTGGGCGCCGACCCACCTGGCCTGGCACCTGTTCGCCACCCCGAACGGCAGCCCGTACCGGCAGACCTTCGTCCTGGCCGGGATCGCCGTCATCGCCGCATGGACCGCACTGGAGGGCGGCCTGCCGCGGGCGCCCGCGCTGGCCGCGGGCACGGGCCTGCTGGCGGCCGCCGCGCTGTGGGCCGGCCACAGCACGCTGACCACGCCGTGGGGGTACGCGCTGTTCACCGCCGGTCTGGCAGCTGCCGGCGCCGCCTGGTGGGCGCTGGGCCACCGCCGCCTGGCGCTCCCGGCGGCCGCGCTGCTGGCCTTGGTGCTGCTCGCGCAGGCGGCGGCGACCACCGCCTTCGGCCACCGGGGCAAACTGGCCGCCCTCGACGACTACCCGTCCTGGGGGCAGGGCCACACCGCGCGCGCCCGGGCCCTCGCGGCCGCCGAGGGCTGGCCCACGTACCGCACCGACCCGAGCCGGCCCGCCCTGTCGGGCAACGACCCGCTGCTGCTCGGCGGGGAGGGCGGCTCCTACTACAGCAGCCACACCCCCGCCGTGTTCACCCGGACGATGGCGGCGCTCGGCGCCGGCTGGACCTCGCGCGGCCGCAACGTCCAAAGCATCGACAACCCCGTCACCGACGCCGTCTTCGCGGTCGGCGCCCGCCTGCGGCCGGACGGCTCGGTGCTGCGCGCCGAGGTGCCCCCGCTGGTGACGACCCGCCCGCCCGGCGCACCCCTCGCCTACGGCGACTCGCCCTTCGCCAACCAGGAACTGCTGCTCGGCGCCCGCGTGTACGAGGACCCGCTCGCACCCGGGGTGTGCCGTGCGGGTACCGAGGCCTACCTGTGGGCGCCGGAGTACAACGCGACGGCCCGCCTCGCCGACGGCCCGGCCTTCCGCCTGCGTGGCGACGCCCCCCGCAACCGCGCGGCCCTGCAGCCGATGGGCGTCTCCCGTGGTGCCTCCTCGGCGCTCGTCTTCGACGCCGCCCCTCCGCCGGGGTGGGCCCTGTCCTGCCTGGACCGCACCCGCCTCGACGCGGCGGTGGCCGCCCTGCGCGCCACGGCCGCGACCTCGGTCCGGGTCGGCTCCTTCGGCATCCGGGCCGATCTGCCCGCGGGCAGCACGGGCACTGCGGTCCTCTCCGTCCCCGCGATCGCCGGCTGGACCTGCAACGACCGGCCCGCTTCGGCACACCTGGGCCTGGTCGCCGTCCCTCTCACCCCCGGCACCGCACAGGTCGCCTGCTCCTTCCGGCCTCCCGGTTTGCTCCCCGGCCTGTCGGTCGCGGCGGCGGCGCTGGCGTTGCTGGCCGCCACCGCCCTGCGGACCCGGCGCGTCCGTCGGGCGGCCTGACCGGTCATGCCGGCGTGACCGATCCTGCCGGCGGACCGGACGTCAGCGGACCTGGCTGAGCCACTGGAGGGTGCGGCGTATCTCCGACGGGAAGGGGTGGGCCGGTCCGTGCAGGCGTTCCGCGTCGAACAGCAGCCGGGCCAGGGTGTCGTGGGCCGCCGGGCGGTCGCCGAGGGAGAGCAGCAGGTGCGCGATCCGGCGGCGGATCTCCAGCGGCAGGGTCTGGTCCGGGTTGGCGTAGCGGTTCTCGAAGTACGGGAGCAGCGCGCGGTACTCCGCCAGGGCGGCGGCCGGCTCGCCGAGCTGCTCCAGGCACTGGGCCGCGTCGTAGCGGAACCGCAGCGACTGAAGGTCGCCGGCCGGGAACTCCTCTGCGAGACGCCGCAGTTCGGGCAGGGCGCGGCGGTATTGCCCGTCGTCCATCAGGGTGGCCGCGTACTGCTTGCGCAGGGAGCGGACGACCGGTGAGTGCTCGCCGTGCTCGGCGGCGGCCGCCGGGAGGATGCCGCCGAGGATGTCGACGGCCTGTGTGAGCAATCCCTGGTCCAGGAGCGTGCGGGCCTGGTCCACCGCGCCCGGGATGTCGGGCTTCCGCGGAACCGGTACCGGCGCGGGAGTGCTCGTCGGCGTCGGCGTCGGGGCGCACACGGACGCGGACGGCACGGGCGTTCCCGTCGGCGGGGACACCGGCGGGGCGGTCGGCCGCGGCGGGACCACCGCGGCCCGGTCCGGCCAGGGCGCCTGCGGCCGTACGAACGGCCGGGTCGGGTCGAGCGGGCCGGCCGCGCCGCGGCCGTCGCGTACCGGGAGCAGCGGCGCGAGTGCCTCGTAGACCTCCTGCGCCGAGGACGGCCGGTCCTGCGGGTCCTTGGCGAGCAGACGCATCAGGAGCGCCTCCAGCTCCTGCGGGACCTCCGGGCGCTGCGGGCGGACCGGCACCGGGGCCTCGTACAGGTGTCGGTGCAGCACGCCCAGGGCGGTGGACCCGGCGAAGGGGACGTTTCCGCTGAGGAGTTCGTAGAGGAGGACGCCGAGCGCGTACAGGTCGGTGTAAGGGCCCACCGCACCGCTCATCGCCTGCTCGGGTGCCATGTACGCGGGACTGCCGATGGGGGTGCCGGTACTGGTGAGGCGGGTGGTGTCGGTGTCCATGACGGAGGCCACGCCGAGGTCGAGGACCAGGACGGTGCCGTCCGGGCGGACCATCACGTTGCGCGGCTTCAGGTCACGGTGGACGATCGGCACGGCGTGCACGGCCGACAGGACCGAGCACAGCTGTGCGACGACCGCGACCGCCCACTGCCACGGGTACGGGCTGTGGGCGGCGAGGTGGTCGGCGAGGTCGGAGCCCTCGACGTAGCCCATGACGAGGAACAGCTCGTCGCCGTCACTGCCCGCGTCGTGGACGGTGACCAGGCCCGGGTGGTCCACCTGAGCCGTGACCCGGCACTCGCGCACGAAGCGGCGGCGCAGCTCCTCGGCGACCGTGCCCGGGCCGGCGACCTTGTCGGGGCGCAGCAGCTTGACGGCGACCCGCCGGTCCAGGCGCCGGTCGTAGGCCGTCCACACCTGGCCCATGCCGCCCTGTCCAAGGACGCTCGCCAGCTGGTAGCGGTCTCCGATGAGGCGGTCGGTCACAGCTGCGGGTCCCCGAAGGCGGTCTGGTTCGGGTCCTGGCGCGGGCTGCCCGGCGGCGGGGTCTGCTTGCGCAGCAGCTCACTGAGCTCGTCGAGTTCGGCGCGGACCTGCCCGATGCGCGGGGGCGGGGTCGGCTGCGGCGGCACCTGCGGGACGGCCGGGGTCCGGCCCGAGATCACGGTGGGGGCCTGGGCGTGCGGGTAGCCGTAGGAGGGCGAGGTCTGCTGCGGCTGGTTGAAGGGCGCGGGCTGCCCCGGGTACCAGGGCCCGGGCGCCGCGGAGCGCAGGGCCTCGTGGTGCTTGATGTCGGCGACGAGGAAGTACACGCAGGTCGCGAAGCCCGTCAGGATCGAGCCACCGGCGCCGAGGTTGCCCTGCCAGCCGTTGACGTCGGGGGTGGGGTCGATCTCGATCAGCGTCATCCAGGCGACGGCCAGCACGCCGCTGAGCACCAGCAGCGCCCAGTCCCGGGACTTGCGGGTGACCAGCGCGAGCCGCAGCATCGAGCCCCACGCCAGGAAGCCGCAGCTCAGGACGGGCAGCAGCATGAACACCACGCGCAGTGTCACCACGCCGCCCGGGGTGGGCTGTGGGGCGGGCTGCGGCGGAAGGCCGGGGCCGTGCATCGCTGCTCCTGACGGGCCGTGCGGAAGAGGTTTCGGGTCTGAGGGTATACAGCGTTCCCGGCCATCAGTGAGGGGATGCGCGCAACCGTTGCAGGGTCGCAGCACGGCCCCGCCCGCGGCGGCGGCCGCGGGCGGGGGAGCCCCCGCTCCCCCGCCGCGGCAGCCGGCCCCTACGAGCCGAGGATGGTGGTGAGGAACTCGCCGGTCCAGGCGAGCAGTTCCCGGCCGACCACCGGCTTGCCGCCGATCCTGCCCGTCTTGGGGCGGGGGACCAGCACCTGCGAGGTGGCGGGCTTGAGTACCGATCCCGGGTACAGGCGCCCCAGGCGCAGCTCCTGCGACTCGCGCAACTCGACCGGGCCGAAGCGGATGTTGTTGCCCTGGAGAGTGATGTCGCCGACCCCGCAGGCCCGGGCGAGCATCCGCAGCCCGGCCACCAACAGGAGGTTCTCCACCGGCTCCGGGAGCTTGCCGTAGCGGTCGGTGAGTTCCTCGCGCACGGCCTTGATGTCGGCCTCGGAGGCGGCCGAGGCGATGGACCGGTACGCCTGGAGACGCAGCCGCTCGCCCGGCGCGTAGTCGTGCGGGACGTGCGCGTCGACCGGCAGCTCGATCTTGACCTCCAGCGGCGGCTCCTCCTCCGCCGCGCCCTCGACGGCGGCCCGGTAGTCGGCCACCGCCTCGCCCACCATGCGGATGTAGAGGTCGAAGCCGACGCCCGCGATGTGACCGGACTGCTCGCCGCCGAGCAGGTTGCCCGCGCCGCGGATCTCCAGGTCCTTCATCGCCACGTACATGCCGGCGCCCATCTCGGTGTGCTGGGCGATCGTCGCGAGCCGCTCGTGCGCGGTCTCCGTCAGCGGCTTCTCCGGCGGGTACAGGAAGTACGCGTACCCGCGCTCGCGGCCGCGGCCGACCCGGCCGCGCAGCTGGTGCAGCTGCGAGAGGCCGAAGTTGTCGCCGCGCTCGACGATGAGGGTGTTGGCGTTGGAGATGTCGATGCCGGACTCGACGATGGTGGTGGAGACGAGGACGTCGAACTTCTTCTCCCAGAAGTCGACGACGACCTGCTCCAGCGCCTGCTCCGACATCTGGCCGTGCGCCGTCGCGATCCGCGCCTCGGGCACGATCTCGCGCAGCTTGGCCGCCGCCCGGTCGATGGACTCGACCCGGTTGTGGATGTAGAAGCACTGGCCCTCGCGCAGGAGTTCACGGCGGATGGCCGCGCCGATCTGCTTCTCCTCGTACGGACCGACGAAGGTGAGCACCGGATGGCGCTCCTCCGGCGGGGTGGTGATCGTCGACATCTCGCGGATGCCGGTCACCGCCATCTCCAGGGTGCGCGGGATCGGCGTCGCCGACATCGTCAGCACGTCGACGTTGGCCCGGAGCTTCTTCAGCTGCTCCTTGTGCTCGACGCCGAAGCGCTGCTCCTCGTCGACGATGACCAGGCCCAGGTCCTTGAACCGCGTCTCCTGAGAGAACAGCCGGTGGGTGCCGATGACCACGTCCACGGAGCCCTCTTCGAGCCCCTCCAGGGTGGCCTTCGACTCGGTCTCGCTCTGGAAGCGGGACAGCGCCTTCACGTTGACCGGGAACTGGCTGTAGCGCTCGGAGAAGGTGCCGAAGTGCTGCTGCACGAGGAGCGTGGTCGGCACCAGGACGGCGACCTGCTTGCCGTCCTGGACGGCCTTGAAGGCGGCCCGGACCGCGATCTCGGTCTTGCCGTAGCCGACGTCGCCGCAGATCAGCCGGTCCATCGGAACCGACTTCTCCATGTCCTCCTTGACCTCGGCGATGGTGGTGAGCTGGTCGGGCGTCTCCGCGTACGGGAAGGCGTCCTCCAGCTCGCGCTGCCAGGGGGTGTCGGGTCCGAAGGTGTGCCCGGGCGCCGCCATGCGGGCGCTGTAGAGCTTGATGAGGTCGCCGGCGATCTCCTTGACCGCCTTCTTCGCGCGCGCCTTGGTCTTGGTCCAGTCGGCGCCGCCGAGCCGGTGCAGTGTCGGGGCCTCTCCGCCGACGTACTTGGTGACCTGCTCCAGCTGGTCGGTGGGGATGTAGAGGCGGTCGCCGGGCTGCCCGCGCTTGGCCGGCGCGTACTCCACCAGCAGGTACTCGCGGGTGGCGCCCTGCACCGTGCGCTGAACCATCTCCACGTAGCGGCCGACGCCGTGTTGCTCGTGGACGATGTAGTCGCCGGCCTCCAGGGTCAGCGGGTCGATCGTCTTGCGGCGGCGGGTCGGCATCCGGCCGAGGTCCTTCGTCGCGGTCCGCTGCCCGGTCAGGTCGGTCTCGGTGAGCACGGCCAGGCGCAGGACCGGGTCGACGAAGCCGTTGTCGACCGAGCCGCAGGCCACGTGGACCAGGCTCGGCTCCAGGGCTCCCAGATCCGGCTCCAGCCGGGCGGCGATGCCCTCGCCGGCGAGCACCTCGACGGTGCGGGCGGCCGGGCCGTGGCCCTCGGTGAGGTAGACGGTGTGCCAGCCGTCGGCGATCCAGCCCTTGGTGTCGGCCAGCGCGCGGGCGGTGTCGCCGCGGTAGGCCTCCGGGGCGTGCATGCCGAGCGTGAGCGTGTCGCCGCCGGAGGCGTCCCCGTCGGCGGCGAACGGGGAGATCGACCACCACATCATGCCGAGCTCGCGGGCCTGGTCGCGGACGTCGGCGATACCGCGCAGCGAGGCGGCGCCGACGTCGATGGGGGCCTCGCCGCCGCCTGCGGTGGCCGCCCAGGACGCCATCAGGAACTCCTGGCTGGTCGCGACGAGGTCCGCGGCGCGGGTGCGTACCCGCTCCGGGTCGCAGACGACGGCCATCGCCCCGGCGGGCAGCACGTCGATCAGCAGCTCCATGTCGTCGACGAGGACCGGGGCGAGGGACTCCATGCCCTCCACCGCGATCCCCTCGGCGATCCGGCCCAGCAGCTCGCCGAGCTCCGGGTGCGCCTCGGCGAGGGCCAGGGCCCTCTCCCGCACCGCGTCCGTCAGCAGCAGCTCGCGGCAGGGCGGCGCCCACAGGCCGTGCTCGGCGATCTCCAGGGACCGCTGGTCGGCGACCTTGAAGTAGCGGATCTCCTCGACCTCGTCACCCCAGAACTCCACGCGCAGCGGGTGTTCCTCGGTGGGCGGGAAGACATCGAGGATGCCTCCGCGCACGGCGAACTCACCGCGCTTCTCCACCAGCTCGACGCGTGCGTACGCGGCCGCCGACAGGGCCTCGGTGACCTCTCCGAGATCGGCGGTCGCGCCCTGGCGCAGGCTCACCGGGACCAGCTCGGCCAGGCCCTTGACCTGAGGCTGGAGCACGGAACGGATGGGCGCCACGATCACGCTCACGGGACCCGCGGCCGGGTCGTCCTTGCTGGGGTGCACCAGGCGGCGCAGTACGGCCAGCCGGCGCCCCATGGTGTCGCTGCGCGGGCTGAGCCGCTCGTGCGGCAGCGTCTCCCAGGACGGGTAGTCGGCCACCTCGTCGGGCGGCAGCAGGGAGCGCAGCGCGGCGGCCAGGTCCTCGGCCTCGCGCCCGGTGGCGGTGACCGCCAGGACGGTCCGCCCGGTCTGCCGGGCCAGCGCGGCGATCGCGAAGGGGCGTGCGGCGGCCGGTCCGACGAGGTCCACGTGCATGCGGTTGCCGTCACCGGCCGCGGTGACCGCCTCGGTGAGTGCGGCGTCCCGGGTGACGGCGTCGAGCAGTCCGTGCAGGCTCATGAGGCGGCTTTCCGTCCGGTGAGGGGGCAACGCGAAGGACCCGACACGTCGTACGGGCCGGGGGTTCCCACCCTACGACGGCGCCCGCACCGACGCGCGAGGGATTCGGGTCACGGCGCGGGCGCGGCTCCTCGTCATCCTGGAGGCGTCGCTCCCGCTCTACGATGTCCACGTAACCACCGCCTGAGCTCGCCGCGTCCTTCCCGCAGGAGTTCACGCCGAACGGCCGAGGAGCACGAGTCCGTGACGAGCGATGCCATAGCCCGCCCGGCGCCGGCGGCCCAGGCCCCTTCGAGGGCGGAACCGGTCCGCCGGGGCGGACCCTGGCTGGTGGCCTCCGGGCTGTTCCTCGTCTACCTCCTCCTGTCCGTCGGCCGGTTCCGGCGCATGGACTGGCCCTCATGGGATCTGGGGATCTTCGAGCAGGCGATTCGCGCGTACGCCCACCTCCAGGAGCCCGTCGCCGACCTGAAGGGGCCGGGGGCCAACATCCTCGGGGACCACTTCAGCCCGATCATCGCGCTCGTCGCCCCCGTCTACCGGGTCTTCCCCGGGCCCGTCACCCTGCTGGTCGTACAGGCCGCGCTGTTCGCGCTCTCCGCCGTCCCCGTCACCCGGGCGGCCGCACGGCTCCTCGGCCGGGGCCGCGGCATCGCCGTCGGTGTCGCGTACGGCCTGTCCTGGGGCGTCCAGCGGGCGGTGGAGTTCGACTTCCACGAGATCGCTTTCGCCGTGCCGCTGCTGGCCTTCGCCCTGGAGGCGGTCCTGGCCGGGCGCTGGCGGACCGCCCTGCTGTGGGGGCTGCCGCTGCTTCTCGTCAAGGAGGACCTCGGCTTCACGCTGGCCGCGCTGGCGGTCGTGGTGGCCTGGCGCAGCCGCACCACCGACCGGCGGACCGCCCTGACCGCGCTCGGCATCGCCGCGGCCGCCTGCCTGGCGGCCGTACTGGTGTTCACGGTCGTCATACCGTCCTTCGCGACCGACGGCTACGGCTACTGGCACAAGATCGACGGGGCGGGACCCCTCGCCGGCACCGGCACCAAGCTGGCGACGCTGGGATGGGTGCTGATCCCCACCTCCGGCCTGCTCGCCCTGCGCTCGCCGCTGCTGCTGGTGGCCGCGCCCACCCTCGGCTGGCGGTTCCTGTCCGGGGACGACCACTACTGGTCCACCGACTGGCACTACAGCGCCGTACTGATGCCCGTCGTCGCCCTCGCCCTGGTCGACGCCATCGACATCGTCCGGCGCGGCGAACGGCCCTGGCTGCGCTCCTACGCCCTGCAACTGCCCACGGCGGTGCTCGCCGCCTCCCTCGCGCTGGCCATGACCGGCATGCCGACCGCCAAGCTCACGGAGGCGGCCACGTACGCGAAGCCCGACCGCGTCGTCGCGATCGAAGCGCTCCTGAGCCGGATCCCCGACGGGGCCACCGTGGAGGCGGACACCACCCCGCTGACCCGGCTGACCTCCCGCTGCCGGGTCCTGTGGATCGGGGGCAGCAAGGGCGTGGTGCCGGACTGGATCACCATCGACAACGGCAGCAAGTGGGCCGGCGAGGACCCGACCCACTACGCCTCCCAGCTCCACCCCGGCGAGCGGTACACGCTGGTGGGCGAGGCCGGAGGAGTCGTCCTGATGCAGCGCAACACCGCCGGTTGAACCGACCGGCCGCACCGGCGGACACGGCAAGGGCACAGGCCCGGGACGGTGAGTCCCGGGCCTGTGCCCACCCCCGTACGAACCCGGCGCCGGCTACTCGCTCGCGATCGCGTTCAGGACGTTCATCCGTCCCGCCCGGAAGGCCGGGACCAGCGCGGCGAACAGACCCACGAACGCGGACGCGGCGAACACTCCGATGATCGTCGGCCACGGGATCTCCAGGACCTTCAGGCCCTCCAGCGCCAGCAGCTGCTGCGCGGTGGCCCCCCAGCCCATGCCCAGCCCGAGACCGAGCAGGGCGCCGAAGAGGGCGATGACCACCGACTCCAGGCGGATCATGCGGCGCAGCTGGCGGCGGGAGAGGCCGATGGCGCGCATCAGGCCGATCTCGCGGGTCCGCTCGACCACCGACAGGGCCAGGGTGTTCACGACGCCCAGGACCGCGACGACGATGGCGAGGCCGAGGAGGCCGTAGACCATGTTCAGCAGCTGGCCGACCTGGTCCTTCAGCGCCTGCTTGTAGTCGGCCTGGTCGCGCACGACGTACTGCGGGTAGTCGCCCATGGCCTCCTTGACCGACTGGTACGCCGCCGCGTCGGACTGCCCGTCCTTCGCGGTGGCCAGCAGCATGAAGGGCAGCGGCATCCGGTCCGCCGGCAGGTTGGCCCGGGCGGTCTCGGTGCTGATGTACTTCATGCCCTTGTCGAGGTTGCCCTCGTCGCTGGTGATCGCCGCGACCTTCAGCTTGACCGTGCTGCCGCCGGTGAAGGCGACCGTCATCTCGTCACCGAGCTCGATGCCGTGCGCGGTGGCGTAGAGGGAGCCGACCGACATGGAGCCCGCGCCGTAGGCCGCCGCGTGCTCGCCGGCCGTCATCTTGCGCCGGATGTCCTTGGCGTACGTCGGGTCGGTCGCGCCGAGGCCGGTCTCCTCGGTGGTTCCGTCGGGCGCGGTGAGCTTGACGTCCACCAGGCGGTAGGCGGTGACGTGGTCGAGGCCGGCGGTGGCGCGCAGCGCCTGCTCGGCCTGCGGCAGGACGGGCTGGCGGGCCTCGGAGGCGACGATGTAGTCCGCGCCGACCGACTTGTCGAGCTCATCGGTCGCGGAGGCCACCATCGAGGAGCCGACCACCGACAGGCAGGCGACCAGCGCGAGGCCGATCATCAGCGCGGCGGCGGTGGCGCCGGTGCGGCGCGGGTTGCGCAGGGCGTTGCGCTCCGCGAGCCGGCCCACGGAACCGAAGGGCCGCAGGACCACACCGGAGAGCACCCGCACCACGCCCGCGGCGAGCAGCGGGCCGATCACGATGAAGCCGATCAGGGTGAGGACGACGCCCAGGCCCAGCCAGAGGGATCCGGCCGCGGCCTTCTCGGCGGCGGCGGCGAGGTAGAGAGCGCCGCCGCCGACGGCGGTGAGGACCAGGCCGAGGACGGCCCGGACCCGGCCGGCCTTCTTGTCCCCCGGGGTGCCGGACTCGCGCAGTGCCGCCATCGGGGAGACCTTGCCGGCTCGGCGGGCCGGGACGAAGGCGGAGACGACGGTCACGATCACGCCGAGGACGATGCCCGCGACGGGAGTGGTCCAGGCGATGGTCAGGTCGTCGGTGGACAGGTGCATGCCCATCTGACCCATGAGAGCCATGAGGCCGACGGCCAGGCCCACGCCCGCCGCCACACCGAGGACCGAACCGACCACGCCGAGCAGGAGGGCCTCGACGACCACGGACTGCAGGACCTGCCCGCTGTCGGCGCCGATGGCACGCATCAGGCCGATCTCGCGGGTGCGCTGGGCGACCAGCATGGAGAAGGTGTTGAAGATCAGGAAGATACCGACGAGGAAGGCGATGCCGGCGAAGCCGAGCATGACGTACTTCATGACGTCGAGGAAGGCGCCGACGTCCTTGCGGTTCTCGTCCGCGGCTTCCTTGGCGGTCTGCAGGGTGTAGGTGTCCGCGCCGACGGCCTTCGCCACGTTCGCCTTGAGCTGCTCGTCGCTCACCCCGTCCTCGGCGGTGACATTGACGTGCGTGAAGGAGTCGGGCGAGCCGAGCAGCGCCCGCTGCGCGGTGGCCGTGTCGAAGTAGACGATGGCCGCGCCCGGGTTGGTCACGGTGAAGGTGGCGATGCCGGTGATCGTGGCGCGGGTGTCGCCGGTGACGGCGATGGTGCGCAACTCGTCACCGAGCTTCAGGTCGTGCTTCTTCGCGGTGTCGGCGTCGACCATCATCTCGGTGGGGCCGCGCGGCGCCCGACCCGAGGTGATCTTCATGGACTTGAGCTCGTTGTCGCTCCAGTTGCCCGCGATGGTCGGCGCGCCGGTGGTCGAGCCCATGTTCTCGTTCTTGGCGTTGACCACCGTGACGGCCGTCGAGACGACGCCGCCCTCGGCGCTCTTGACGCCCTCGGCCTTACCGACCTGCTCGACCACCGAGCCCGCCAGCATCTCGGGCTTGCCCCGGTCGGGGGCCTCGTCCCCGCCCTCGGCGTCCTTGGGGCTGACCGTCACGTCGGAACTGGTGACGGCGAACAGCTTGTCGAAGGTGGTGTTCATGGTGTCGGTGAACACCAGCGTGCCGCAGACGAAGGCGACGGAGAGCAGGACTGCGACGGCCGAGAGCGCCATCCGCCCCTTGTGCGCGACGAAGTTGCGCCGCGAGGTCTTCAGGACCGTGTTGCTCATGAGGTCCGCCCGCGCGCGTCGAAGTCCTTCATCCGGTCCAGGACCTGGTCGGCGGTGGGCGCGTGCATCTCGTCGACGATCCGGCCGTCGGCGAGGAAGATGACGCGGTCGGCGTAGGAGGCGGCGACGGGGTCGTGGGTGACCATCACGATGGTCTGACCGAGCTCGTCCACCGAACGGCGCAGGAAGCCGAGGACCTCGGCGCCGGCGCGGGAGTCCAGGTTTCCGGTCGGCTCGTCACCGAAGATGATCTCGGGGCGGGCGGCGAGGGCGCGGGCCACCGCCACGCGCTGCTGCTGGCCGCCGGACAGCTCGGTCGGCCGGTGCCCC
Source organism: Streptomyces sp. NPDC058880 (assembly GCF_042742535.1). Lineage (NCBI taxonomy): Bacteria > Bacillati > Actinomycetota > Actinomycetes > Kitasatosporales > Streptomycetaceae > Streptomyces > Streptomyces sp. NPDC058880. Next base: position 15,566 of record NZ_JBHYMC010000058.1, on the reverse strand, counting down.
AGACGGCCGGAGAGGCCCACGGTCTCCACCACCCGGTTGAGCCACTCCGCCTCGGGCTTGCGGCCCGCGATGTCCATGGGGAGCGTGATGTTCTCCAGGGCGTTGAGCGTGGGCAGCAGATTGAAGGCCTGGAAGATGAAGCCGATCCGGTCGCGGCGCAGCCTCGTCAGCTTCTTGTCCTTCAGCCCGGTGATCTCGGTGTCGTCCAGGTGGATCTGCCCGCTGGTGACCGTGTCGAGACCGGCGAGGCAGTGCATCAGCGTGGACTTGCCGGAACCCGACGGACCCATGATCGCGGTGAACTGGCCGCGCATGATGTCCACGTCCACCTCGTCGAGGGCGACGACACGCGTCTCCCCGGAGCCGTAGGCCTTGACGACCTTCCGCGCCCGGGCCGCGACGGCAGCATGCCCTCCAGTACCCCCGTGCCTGGTTTCGGTCATTGCCGTTGTCACGGTCTGTCTCCTTCTTCGCGTGTCTGTGCGTCTGCGTACCTGCGTCGCCGTGATGAAGTCTGCGGCGGCGGGACCCTCGGCGCGCTGGTGCCCGTAGCCGTATCCACCCGGGGGTTAACCCCACCCGCGCCCCCGGGTTCGTACGTTCCAGTCAAGAAGACGCCCGGCGCCCCCACCTCCTCCGCCGGGAGGAAAGACCCCTGGCCCACAGTGCGGAGGGACCCCTAGGGGTTGTCCGCCCTTCGGACTACACGGCCTGAGGGATATCGCCCGCAGGGCGGCGGTGAGATGGTGTCCCCCGCATCTACGTGCAAGGGGAAGGAATCTCGGTGCCGACAGCGGACAGCACGGGCGGAGGTCCGGGCGACCTCCCCGCAGGGCGTGCCGGCGCCTCGCCCGGTGCGGCCGTTTCGGCCCATGGCACGCCCGACGGACGGACCGTCGGACCGGCCGGACGTCCCCCGGCCCCCGTGGTCGCCTCGCTGATGCTCGGCATGGCCCTCGTCGCCCTCGACAGCACCGTCGTCGCCACCGCCGTCCCCCAGATCGTCGGCGACCTCGGCGGCTTCTCCGTCTTCTCCTGGCTCTTCTCCGGCTACCTGCTCGCCGTCACCGTCACCCTGCCGGTCTACGGCAAACTGTCCGACACCTTCGGCCGCAAGCCCGTGCTGCTCTTCGGTATCGGCCTCTTCCTCCTGGGCTCACTGCTGTGCGCGTCCGCCTGGAACATGGCCGCCCTCATCGCCTTCCGGATCGTCCAGGGCCTCGGCGGCGGCGCCCTCCAGGGCACCGTCCAGACCCTGGCCGCCGACCTGTACCCGCTGAGGGAGCGCCCGAGGATCCAGGCCCGCATGTCCGGCGTCTGGGCCGCCTCGGCCGTGGCCGGCCCCGCCCTCGGCGGCCTGCTCGCCTCCTCCGCCCACTGGCGGTGGATCTTCCTGATCAACCTGCCGCTGGCCGCCCTCGCCCTGTGGATGATCACCCGTCACCTGACCGAGCCCGTCCGCTCACCCGGCCGCCGCGGCCCCGTCGACTGGGCGGGCGCCCTCGGCGTCTTCTGCTGCGGCGGACTCCTCCTCTTCGCCCTCGTCCAGGGCGGGGTCGCCTGGCCCTGGCTGTCGGCGCCCTCCCTGGGACTGCTCGGCGCGAGCGCCGTCGCGGCCGTGGTGGTCGTCCGGGTGGAACGGCGGGCCGAGGAACCGGTGCTGCCCGGCTGGGTGTGGCGCCGGCGCACCCTCGCAGCCGTCAACCTGGCCATGGGCGCCCTGGGCCTGCTGATGGTCGCCCCGATGGTCTTCATGCCGACCTACGCCCAGTCCGTGCTCGGCCTCGGACCTGTCGGCGCCGGACTCGTCATGTCCGTGATGACCCTCAGCTGGCCCGTCACCGCCGCCCTGAGCCAGCACGTCTACCGGCGCATCGGCTTCCGCGACACCGCGGCCGTCGGCATCGCCCTGGCCGCGGCCGTGCTCGGCTCCTTCACCCTGCTCCCCCACCCCGCCCGGCCCTGGCAGCCGGCGCTGATCATGCTGCTGCTCGGCGCCGCCCTCGGCCTCTTCCAGCTCCCGCTGATCGTCGGCGTCCAGTCCACCGTCGGCTGGGCCGAACGCGGCACCACCACCGCCTCGGTGCTCTTCTGCCGTCAGGTCGGCCAGAGCATGGGCGCCGCCCTGCTCGCCGCCGTCGCCAACGCCACCGTCGCCGCCCGTCTGGCCGACGCCCCCGTACCGGGGCTCCCGCGCCACCTCGACGACGTGGCCGAGGCCCTGGCACACCCGGGCCTGCTCCCCGGGGCCGCCGCCGACCATCTGCGCGAAGCCGTGGCCGCCGCCGTGGAGCACATCTTCCTCGGCGCGACGGCCGCCGCCGTGGCCGCGCTCCTCGTCCTGCTCCTGCTGGCGCCCCGCCGGTTCCCGGTCCTGCCGGAACTGCGCGACGAGTAGCCGGAGAACCGCCTTGTCATGGCCAGGGCAGTGGGCGACCCTCGTACGCAGCACCGTCATCCGGGGGAGACCATGGCATCCGCACTGTACGCACTGCTGTTACTGGCCGCGCTGGCCGGCCCGATCGGCCTGCGGCTGCGCACCAGCCCGGCCTTCGTCACCGGCCGCGACGGCCGGCTCTCCACCTCGACCGCGCTCGCCCTGGCGTGGACGGTGATCCTGGTCTGGCTGCTGCTCGCCATCCTCGGCTACGGCCTCACCGCGGGCGGCGGCGTGAGCTGGTTCCGCGGCTCGGACGGCCCGCTGTCCACACTGGCCACGGTGTACCTGCCGCTGCTCGGCGGCCCGTACGTGGCGATGATCGCCGCCAAGACCGTCGTCGGCCTGCGCGTGGAACGCGGCAGCCTCGCCAAACCGGCCGCCCCGCCGACCCGGTCGGGCCGCCGGCCGCTGCGGGAGCTCATCGCGAACGACAGCGGACGCACCGACCTCGTCGACCTCCAGTACGTCGCCTTCAGCGCGATCACGATGCTCTACGTCGTCCTCTTCTTCCTCGCCGACGTGGGTGCGGGCCTCCCCCGCCTCCCCGAGGAAATCTGGGCCCTGACGGGCGCACCGGCCGGCGCCTACCTCGTCAACAAGCTGGCCACCCGGGCCAACCCGGTCATCACCGCGGCCTCGGTCTCCGGCGACCGCCTCACGGTCGAGGGCGGCGGCTTCACCGAAGCCCGCCTCACCCTCGACGACACCCCGCTGGACGCACGCCCCGACCCTCTGACCGGCGCCCTGACGGCCACCCTCCCGCCGTCGGCGAAACCACCCTTCACCCTGGTGGTCACAGCCCGCGGCCTGCGCAGCGACCCGTACCGCTACGAGGGCCCCACCGTCCCGGCACTGCCCGCCGCGGACCGCTAGGGGCGTGGTGCGGCCCGACCACGGCGACGCGGCGACGCGGCGACGCGGCGACGGTCTCAGCCCTCCGCCGGGGCCCGCCCCGTCAGCGCCGACAGACTGGCCCGCACATGTGCCATGTGCGCCCGCATCTCCTCCTGCGCCTCCGCATGCTCCCGCAGCACCCGCTCCGTCTCCCGCGCGATCCGTTCCTGGGCCACCCGCGCCTGTGCCACCAGCTCCGCCGCCCGCGCCTCCGCGTCCTCCTGACCGTGCCGCGCGGCCTCCTCCGCCTGCGCGTGCGCCCGCCGCGCCTCCGCCAGCCCGGACTCCGCATGCCGCTCCGACTCCGCGTGGCGCGCCTCCAGTTCCGCCCCCTGCACCGCCAATGCGCGGTCCGCCGCCTCCCAGCGCTCCCCCTGCTCCCGCTCGCGCTCCACCCGCGCCGCCTCCGCCCGCCGCCGCACCTGCGCCAGCACCGCCGCCGCGTCCGCCCGCCACGCGGCCGCGTCCTGGCGCGCCCCGGCCCGCAGGTCGTCTGCCTCCCGCTCCGCCCGCAACAGCCCCTGTCGCGCCCGGACCTCGGTCTGCCCGCGCACCGCCTCCGCATCGCCCCGCGCCAGTTCCGCCACCCGCTCGGCACGCGCCCCGGCTGCCTCCAGCGTCGCGGACGCGTCCGCCCGCGCCTCCGCCCGTACGGCCTCGGCCTCCTCCTCCGCCAGCAGCAGGATCCGTCGGGCGCGTTCGCCCAGCTCGTCGTACGTCTGCGGGGCGAGCCCGGCCACCAGCTCACGCAGCCGCGCCGCCTCCGCCTCCATCTGCTTGGCCAGGACCGTCAGCCGCGCCACCCGCTCCCAGGCCTCGTCACGGCTCCCGGAGAGCCGGGCGAGATACCGGTCGACCTCTTCCATGCGGTAGCCACGACCTCGCACGGTCGCCATGGGTGCACTCATCCTGGATGCGCCTCTCTCGCGGGGATTCCCGTCAAGGATGCGCCATTTTGACCCCTGAAGCCCGAATGGCCGGGCCGAGCCCCCTCCGAGGGTCCCGACCCGGCCACTCACCGGATCACGCGACCACGCGATCCGGCGGACGTCACAACAACCCGTCCCACATCTGCTCCAGCAGCACTGACCACCAGCTCTCCGGCGACGCCAGCGCCGCGCTGTCGAGCCCCGCCAGATTCGCCTGGAAATCGACGGTCCAGCGGCCCGCCTGCTCCGGCGTCAGATGCTGCCGCAACCGCCACATGTGACCCAGCATCGCCATCGAACGCACGAACTGCGGCAGGCTGGAGTTCACGAACTGCGGCGGCACCGGAGCACCGCCCGGACCGCCCTCCACCGGCACCGCCACGATGTGCGCGGTCCCGTACTGCACGCACAGCGCCTTGCCGAAATCACTACCGATGACCAGGTACGAGCCCGCGTCCGACGCCGGCTGCACCTGCCGCTGCGCCGCCAGCTCGGCCAGCGTCGGCACCGGCTGCCCCGGCACCGCCTGCGCCCAGAAGAACGGCCCGAAATCGACCGGCAGTCCCGCCCACATCAGCGTCTGCGCCACGATCTCCGGCACACCCTGGCGGGACACCGCCCGCTGGTCGAAACGGAACACGCCCTGCGGACCGAACGCCGCCGCCAGCTCCTGCCCGATCGCCTCCAAGGGAATCGCCGGCTGCAGCGGAACCTGCGGCAGCGGCGCACGCACCGGCGCGGGGCGCGCCGGACCGTCGGCGACCTGGTGCAGTTCGCCCTGGTGGGTGAGCAGGTGCCGCATGCCCTGCTGCCGGCCCGCGTGGTCCTGCCCGTACGGAGCCACGCTGGTGATCCGCACCTGCGGCCACGTCTCCCGGATCATGCGGGCGCAGTACCCGCCGGGCAGCTCACAGGACTCCAGCTCGGTGTGCAGCTCCAGGACCTGCTGCGGCGGCACGTTCATCGCGCGCAGCTCGTAGAGGATCTGCCACTCCGGGTGCGGGGTGCCGGGCGCCGAGCGGCGGATGAGCTGCTGCTCGGAACCGTCGGGCGCACGGTAGCGCAGGACCGCCTGGTAGCCGGGGCCGACCGTGGGCGCACCCGTCGGGGCCTGCGGCTGCCCCGCGGGCGCGCCGGGCGGCGGACCGGGGGGACCGGGGGGCTGCGGTACGCCGGGACCCGCGAGCATCGTCGCGGCGTGGTGGGCTCCGTCACCGGGTGCACCCGGTGCACCGGGCCCGCCGGGAACACCGGGCGCTCCCGGCGGGCCGGGAGGCTGCGACGCACCCGCACCGGGGACGCCGGGCGGACCCGGAGGCGCCGGCGGCTGACCCGTCACCGCAGGACCCGCCAACATCGTCGCCGCATGATCCAACCCACGCCCCAACGACCCCGGAACCCCCGGCGGACCAGGAGGCGCCGGCGGACCAGAAGGCCCAGAAGACTGCGACCCACCCGCACCCGGAACCCCCGGCGGACCCGGAGGCGCCGGCGGCTGACCCGTCACCGCAGGACCCGCCAACATCGTCGCCGCATGATCCAACCCACGCCCCAACGACCCCGGAAC
>NZ_JBHYMC010000058.1:0-9637 GCF_042742535.1 Streptomyces sp. NPDC058880 | reverse complement strand
TCCCCGGCGGACCAGGAGGCGCCGGCGGACCAGAAGGCCCGGAAGGCGCAGCAGGCCGGGACGCGGCCGAGTCCCCTTCCGCGTCCGGCCGCGAGACCGGGGCCTTGTCCGTCGGCGCGTCCGCGATCTCCTGCGGCGAAGACCCCAGCGCGGGCACGACGGCGGTCCTCGGCAGCTGGCTGCCGCCCGGCATCAGGGTCGTCTTCGCCTCGGAGGCCCCGGACGACCGCGGCGCGTCTTCCAGGTCCGACCCGGACAGCGGTGGCGCGAACACGGTCGCCGGCAGCGGCACGGATGCCTCGTCCAAGCCGGAGTTCACATCGGTACCCGCCCACGGCGTGGCCCCGGTCGGCACGGCCGCCGCCGTCGCCGGTACGCCGTCACTGGCCGTCGGCTCGTACGGGATCTCGCCCCCGCGCCGCAACGGCACCGCGTCCGCGGCGCCCGGAGCCGCCGCCGAACCGGACTCTTCCGGTGCGGATGCCGCATCGGCGTCGGACACCGGACCAGCACCCGCACCCGCCCCCGCATCGGTGGCGGCGGGCGCCGCCGGAGCCGCGGAGGAGCCGGACGACGGCACCGAAGCCGCGGCCGGCCGGGGCGCGATCCCCGCCCGGTCCGCCGCCTCCTGCAACCACTCCGGCGGACTCAGCATGAACGACGTCTGCTCCGAGTCGATCCGCGGCGGCGGAACGGAAGCCTCCGAAGCCGCGGCCGATGCCACGGCCCCGTACTCCTCCTCGTACCGGCGGATCACCTCGCCCACCGGCAGTCCCGGCCACAACGTCACCTCACCGCTGTCCCGGGCGATGACCAGCCGCTGCCGGCCGCCCCCCGACACCGGACCCGCCGCGCGGTCCTCCGCCCACACCACGAACCCGAGCCCGAACTCCCGTACCCGCACCTCCCGGTGCTGGTACGCGGGCACGTCCCCGTTGATCCACTCCTCGGCGCGCTCCTGCGCCTGCGCAAACGTCACCACCGCGCCGTCACCCTTCATCCGAACCGGCACGCGCCACCGGAACCGAACGTGCGAATCCGCCGTCCACCATCAGACCGGCCACCGTCTCCAGTTCCGGCGGGTTGCCCGCCAACCGCTCCAGAAAGGCGTCGAAATCAACGCCGCACGGCAGCAACAGCCGCTCCACACGCTCCTGGACCGACCATCCGTCCCGGTCGCGGGCGTCGTCGTACGGGGAGAACCACACCGATCCGGTGCCCTCGCCCCGTACCTTCAGCGCGAGCAGCCCGCCTTGCGCAAAGCCCACGCACAGGTAGTCCTTCGTCAGGTGGTCGCGCAGGCACTTGTTGACGTAGACGAGGTCGTTGACCGCCGCCTCCTCACGCACCGTGAAGAACGGCTGGTCCACCAACAGGCCCAGGTCCACGTCCAGGCCGGCGCCCACCGGCGCGCAGCCGCCCGCCGCCTTCAGGAACGAGCGGTAGGCCTCCGGCAGCCGATAGCCGAGGTCCTCCTCGACACCCTGCACCTGGCTCTCGGACACCGACACCACGGACTTCGGGAGCCCCATGTGCACCGGACGCACCTCCTGCAACGGCCGCGTCCCGCGCTTCTCGTGGTCCACCGGAGCCGTCGCCAGACCCGCGTGATGCCGCAGCAGCGCCTTCACCTCGACCGGGACCAGCTCCATGCGCCGCGAACCCGCAACGTGGTGCCAGGTCCAGCCGTGCGGGGTCGCCACCGGACCGACGGTGTCCCACAACGCGTGCCCCGCGGCCTTCATCGCCGCGTTCGCGGACACGTAGTCCGTCAGCCTCAACTCGTCCACGCCGAAACCCTCGGGCGGTTCGGCGATCTCCACCGCCGCACGCGCGTAGGCGGAGAAGTCCGGATGCCCGGCGCCGTCCATCCGCACTCCGTGGGGATGCCGAGCTGCCCGGACCGGGTCCGGGAAATGCACGACCTGCCCCGAGTAAGCGGCGTTGGGTGGCGCGGCCTGCTGCCCGAGCCGACCTGTCGTCATGGCGGTAGCCCCCTGCTGGATCTGGCTGGTTCACCACAGCCTATGCGCTGGGGCAAGAGGCTCCCCTGCCCGCGACCCGCACACCAGCCCGACGGTCAGGAACATCCGAATTGATACGAAAATTCGACCCCGCTTCCGTATGACAGATGACATTTGGCAGGCTGTCCCCGCAGCACGGGGGCGTGCGCGAAAGCGGTCACCACCGCCGCCACGGGAGGGAAAGCGCGACCATGCAGAACACGGCAACACGTACGGAACCGGGCGACGGCACCGCCGACGCGGCCGGCTCGCCCGCCGAAGCGGGCGGCCACACCGGCGACCCCCGCCTGCGCTGGAGCAGCAGCGACGGCCGGCCCACCCCACCCGTCCTGCGCTTCCGCCGGGACGGCATCCTGCCCACCGTCGCCGCCGCGCTGTCCGTGCGCGGCGAGACCCTCACCGGCACCGCCGGCAAGGGCGACCAGGCACCCGCGCTCCACCCCCTCGTCCAGGATTTCCTGGACACCCTGACCAGCGGCCAGCGCGAACGTTTCACCGGACGGTGCCCCGAAGCGATACTGCTCTCCCGCCACCTGTCCGCCGTCGAGGCCGCCCGCTCCCGGCGCGCCTCCCGCAAGCCCCTCTCGCCCGGCGAGGCCCGCCGCTCCCTCAAGCACGCAAAGATCACCGCCCGGCGCATCCGCGAGGACGGCGACCCCCTCCACGGCAGCTACGCACCCCCCTGCCGCTCCTGCGACGCCCTCCTCGCCCACTTCGGCGTACGTCCCGTCGACCTCACCCCAGCCGAGTAGCCATGACCACCACCTCCGCTTCCTACGACCGCTCCTCGACCACCCGCTTCCCGGCCGCGGTGGACTCCGCGCTGCGGACCGCCGGCTGGGAACCGGGCCGCTGGGACGCCAAGCAGGCCGAGTACTGGGCCGACGCCCTCCGCGACCACACCACCCCCGCCGGCCACCGGCACACGGTCTTCCCCGCAGCCGTCGAGGCCTGGGCGGAGTTCGGCGGCCTCACCGTCACCGCCCGCGGACCCGGCCGGCAGATCGCCCCGACCCCGGTACGGATCGACCCCCTCACCGGGCTGCACCTCGCACGCACCTTCGCCGACCTGGGGCGGGCCCTGTCCACTCAGCTCTGCCCCCTCGGCGTCGAGGCCGACGGGGGGTCCCACCTCGCCCTCGACCGCGAAGGCCGCGTCTACGGCATCGACCACACCGGCGACTGGTACCTCGGCTCCACGCTCGACGAGGCCCTGACCCTGCTCCTGACCGGCCTCCAGCCGACACGCCTCACCACGGCGCCGTAACCCCACGCTGCGGCCCTCCACCGTGCGCTGCACCACATGGGACACCGCGAACCGGTACACCTTCCGGCCAGGGCACTAGCGGAGCGGGAGGACTGCCGAGACGCGGAAGCCACCCGCGTCCGTCGGACCGGACACGAACACGCCGCCCAGCCCGAGCACCCGTTCCCGCATGCCGACCAGCCCGTTCCCACCGCTCGGCAGCCCCACCGCGTCGGCCTGCCCCTCGCACGGCCCGTTCTCCACCTGCATCGCCACCTCGCCCTGCCGGTGCGCCAGCCGCACGACGACCCGCGCCCCCGGAGCGTGCTTGTGGCAGTTGGTGAGCGCCTCCTGCACCACCCGGTACGCCGTCTGCTCCACCTCCGCCGCGTACGCCGCCCCCTCGCCCTGCACGACCATCTCGACGGCCATCCCGGCCGCCCGCGACTGGCCGACCAACGCCTCGATCTCCTCCAGCGAAGGACCCTCGTCCGCGCCGCCCACGAGCGCCACCGGCACCACCGGCGCCACCGGACCCACCGGCGCGGCGGTGGCCGCCACGGCCGCCTTCGGCGGCGCCGCCCGCAGCACGCCGAGCATCTCCCGCAGCTCCGTCAGCGCCTGCCGCCCCATGTCCCCCACCAGCGCCGCGTTCTTCGCCGCCCGCGCGGGATCCTTGACCGCCACCGCCTCCAGCGCGGCCGCATGCACGACCATCAGCGATACCCGGTGCGCGACCACGTCGTGCATCTCCCGCGCGATTCGGGTCCGCTCCTCGGTGCGCGCCCACTCGGCCCGCTCCTCGGCCCGGTCCGCCAGCAGGGAAAGCTCCCGTTCCAGCGAGTCGGCCCGCTCCTGCAGGCTCTCCATCAACCGGCGCCGGGCCCCGACGTAGAGCCCCAGCAGCACCGGCGGCACGGTCAGCGTCACCGCGACGAACCCGGACAGCGCGACCACGAACGCTGGACCGACCTCCACGTCCCCCCGCGTCTTCAGGTACATCACGACGAAGGTCGCGACCATCGACATCGAGGCGAGCGCGGCCGTGATCCGCCGGGGCACCTCCGACGAGGCGAGCGAGTACAGGCCCGCCAAAGAGAGCAGGAACCCCATTTCGGCCGGCGCCACGGCGATCCCCACCAGCACCACCGCGATCGGCCAGCGCCGCCGCAGCACCAGCGTGGACCCCACCACGGCGCCGAACAGCACGCCGACGGCCACCGGGATCCCCGCGTCGTGGGCGAAGGGCACCCCCTCCCACGCGCACTCCGCAGCGGACACGCCGGCCAACGCCACGTCCATCACGGCATCCCGGCGCCGCGCCCACCACAAAGGCGGCGCGGCACGGCCTTCCACTTCCCCCGTACTGGTCATGCCGTCCAGCGTACGCAGGCGTCCCTCCAGACCACCGACAGAATTCCGGCGGACGGCACGCGGTCGCGGACGCGAGCGAACCACCCGCATCATGAGACCCGAGTCCCGCATTCCGGACGACGATCGAGGGCGTGACCGGGATCCCGCGCCGCCCCGGCGACGACGCGCTCCCCCCTCTCCGGAAGAACACCGGGGCGGAGTACCGGGGATGCCCGATCGTCCGCGTGTCCGCAGGTTGCGCGTTGTACCGTCGCATTGAGGGCGCCTGGTGCGGCATAGTGGGGTCCGCGGATTGAACCAAGTGACGAAATGTCCGGTTCACTCACATTGACTATCCCCTGTGGTGTAATTGGCAACACGGGTCACTTTGGATGATTTGTTCCAGGTTCGAGCCCTGGCAGGGGAGCCACAACGCCTTCGGGTCCTGACCGCAGAGGTCGGGACCCGTCCTCGTTTCACGGCGTTGACGCCCCGGTATCCTTCACGGGTCCACTCCCGAAGCCGAAGGGCACACCCGTGAGCGCCAACCGCCCGGCAGCCGTCGTCGTACTCGCAGCGGGTGAGGGCACCCGCATGAAGTCGGCCACACCGAAGGTCCTGCACGAGATCTGCGGGCGCTCGCTCGTCGGTCACGTCGTCGCCGCCTCCCGCGAGCTGGACCCCGAACACCTCGTCGTGGTCGTCGGGCACGCCCGGGAACAGGTCACCGCGCACCTCGCCGGCATCGACGCCGACGTCCGCACCGCGATCCAGTACGAGCAGAACGGCACCGGCCACGCCGTCCGGATGGCCCTCGAAGAGCTCGGCGGGCCGGTCGACGGCACCGTGATCGTCGTCTGCGGCGACACCCCGCTACTGACCGGGGAGACCCTGGACCGGCTGGCGCGGACGCACGCCGCCGACGGCAACGCCGTCACCGTACTCACCGCCGAGGTGCCGGACGCCACCGGCTACGGCCGCATCGTCCGCGACGCCGGCGGCGCGGTGACCGCGATCGTCGAGCACAAGGACGCCACCGACTCCCAGCGCGCGATCCGCGAGATCAACTCGGGCGTCTTCGCCTTCGACGGCGCTCTGCTGGCCGATGCGCTCGGCAAGGTCCGCACCGACAACAGCCAGGGCGAGGAGTACCTCACCGACGTCCTCGGCATCCTGCGCGAGGCCGGGCACCGAGTCGGCGCGGCCGTGGGCAGCGACCACCGCCAGATCCTGGGGATCAACAACCGCGTGCAGCTCGCGGAGGCCCGTGCCCTGCTGAACGCGCGCCTGCTGGAGCAGGCGATGCTCGCGGGCGTGACGATCGTCGACCCGGCCGGCACCTTCGTGGACGTGACGGTGACCTTCGGGCAGGACGCGGTCGTGCACCCCGGCACGCAGCTCCTGGGGGCCACGCACATCGCCGAGGGTGCCGAGGTGGGCCCCAACACGCGCCTGCGGGACACCCGGGTCGGCGCGGGCGCCCGCGTGGACAACACGGTGGCCGAGAGCGCGGTCGTGGGCCCGCACGCGAGCGTGGGACCGTTCGCGTACCTGCGTCCGGGCACCACGCTCGGGGCGAAGGCCAAGGCCGGCACGTACGTCGAGATGAAGAACGCGACGATCGGCGAGGGCACCAAGGTGCCGCACCTGTCGTACGTGGGCGACGCGACGATCGGCGAGTACACGAACATCGGCGCGGCGAGCGTCTTCGTGAACTACGACGGCGAGCACAAGCACCACACCACGGTCGGCTCGCACTGCAAGACGGGTTCGGACAACATGTTTGTGGCACCCGTCACCATCGGGGACGGGGCCTACACGGCCGCCGGGTCCGTGATCACGAAGGACGTACCGCCCGGTGCGCTGGCCGTGGCCCGTGGCCAGCAGCGGAATATCGAGGGCTGGGTCGCCCGCAAGCGTCCGGGAAGCGCCGCCGCCACGGCTGCGCAGTCGGCGGCCTCGGAGGACTCCGGGCGCCCTTGAGGTGAACCGACCGGAAACAGGTACGTCTCGAACGGCGTACCGTGGTAGCCGCACGCAATTCGGCTGGCTCACCGTGTGCGGGACGGACGCACACGGGGGCGAGCAGCTTCAACACGTCTGAGGAGACAGTGCTGTGACCGGGATCAAGACGACCGGCGAGAAGAAGCTGATGCTCTTCTCCGGCCGCGCCCACCCCGAGCTGGCCGAGGAGGTCGCGCACCAGCTGGGAGTCGGCCTCGTGCCGACCAAGGCTTTCGACTTCGCGAACGGTGAGATCTACGTCCGCTTCCAGGAGTCGGCGCGTGGCGCGGACTGCTTCCTGATCCAGAGCCACACGGCTCCGATCAACAAGTGGATCATGGAGCAGCTGATCATGATCGACGCGCTGAAGCGCGCGTCGGCGCGTTCCATCACCGTGATCATCCCGTCCTACGGGTACGCCCGCCAGGACAAGAAGCACAAGGGCCGCGAGCCGATCTCGGCGCGTCTGGTGGCGGACCTGCTCAAGACCTCGGGCGCGGACCGCATCCTGACGGTCGACCTGCACACGGACCAGATCCAGGGCTTCTTCGACGGCCCGGTGGACCACCTCTCGGCGCTGAACGTGCTCGCGGACTACGTGGGCACGAAGGTGGACCGCACGAAGCTGACGGTCGTGTCCCCGGACGCCGGCCGCGTGCGGGTGGCGGACCGCTGGTGCGACCGGCTGGACGCGCCGCTGGCGATCGTGCACAAGCGCCGCGACAAGGACGTCGCCAACCAGGTGACCGTCCACGAGGTCGTCGGTGAGGTCAAGGGGCGGGTCTGCGTCCTGGTCGACGACATGATCGACACCGGTGGCACGATCTGCGCCGCGGCCGAGGCGCTGTTCGCGCACGGTGCGGAGGACGTGATCGTGACGGCGACGCACGGCATCCTGTCGGGTCCCGCGGCCGACCGCCTGAAGAACTCGAAGGTGAGCGAGTTCGTCTTCACGAACACGCTGCCGGACCCGTCGGACCTGGAGCTCGACAAGATCACGGTGCTGTCGATCGCCCCGATGATCGCGCGTGCGGTGCGTGAGGTCTTCGAGGACGGTTCGGTGACGAGCCTGTTCGAGGAGCAGCAGTAGCAGCAGGAGCGGTCGCCGCGTAGATCCTTTTGAAGTGCGGCCTTCCCGCCGGGTAGACTCATGAAGTTGCTCGGCGAGGGAGGCCGCACTTTCGTGTGCGGGCACTCCGTTATCGACGCGCTCTTCGTAGCAGGCCGTTTCGGCCGGGTGACTCCAGTTCCGTTTTCCGTCACCCCACGAGGAGTGAGCATGTCCGAGGTCAAGCTTTCCGCCACCCTGCGCGACACCTTCGGCAAGGGCTCTGCCCGCCAGGCCCGCCGCGACGCCCTGACCCCGGGTGTCATCTACGGCCACGGCACGGCCCCGAAGCACGTCAACGTCGAGGCCCACGGCCTGATGATGGCGCTGAAGACCCCGAACGTCCTGCTCTCCCTGGACATCGCGGGCGACGGCACCGAGCTGGTCATCCCGAAGGCCGTGCAGCGCCACCCGCTGAAGCCGGTCATCAACCACGTCGACTTCCTGATCGTCAAGAAGGGCGAGAAGGTCACCGTCGAGGTTCCGGTCGTGACCGAGGGCGAGCTGGCTGCCGGTGGCAACCTGCTGGAGACCCTGCTGACCTCGGTCTCCGTCGAGACCGAGGCCACCCACATCCCGACCGAGATCACCGTCTCGATCGCGGGCCTGGAGGCCGGTGCGACCGTGCACGCCTCCGACCTGAAGCTGCCGGCGGGCACCAGCCTGGCCGTCGACGGCGAGACCGCCGTCCTGCAGGTCGTCGCCCCGCAGGCCGAGGAGCCGGCCGCCGAGGCCGAGGCCACCGAGGCCTGAGCCTCGCCCCCCGCTCTCAGCAGTTGCTGACCGACCGCCGTCCGGCTCCACTGGAGCGGGACGGCGGTCGTCTTCGTTCTAGGCGGTAAGGAGCTTTTGATGTCGGACGACGCGGCGCCCTGGCTGATCGTGGGTCTGGGCAATCCGGGTGCGGAGTACGCCGGGAACCGACACAACATCGGGTTCATGGTGGTCGATCTGCTGGCGGAGCGGATCGGCGGGAAGTTCAAGGCGCACAGGGCGCGGGCGCAGGTGGTCGAGGGCCGGATGGGTCCGCCGGGGCCGGCGAACCGGCGGGTGGTGCTCGCCAAGCCGATGTCGTTCATGAATCTTTCGGGTGGGCCGGTGACGGCCCTGCGGGACTTCTACAAGGTGCCGTTGGAGCGGATCGTGGCGGTGCACGACGAGCTGGACATCGACTATCCGACGCTGCGTCTGAAACTGGGCGGCGGGGACAACGGGCACAACGGTCTGAAGTCGATGACCAAGTCGATGGGTGCGGACTACCACCGGGTGCGGTGCGGCATCGGGCGGCCGCCGGGCCGGATGCAGGTCGCGGACTTCGTGCTGAAGGACTTCTCGTCCACGGAGCGCAAGGAGCTGGACTGGTTCGTGGACCGGGCGGCGGACGCGGTGGAGTGCCTGGTCTCGGAGGGTCTGGAGCGCGCGCAGTCGGCGTACAACGGGTAGCGGTTCCGGCATCTTCACATAGGACAAGCGGCCCGGAGCGGGTCGGACCATAGCAAAGATAGACATCTGGCTCTTGACCGGGGCGGCGTCGCGTCAGCATGCTGGCGCCGTCGGCCTCCACCTCGGCCTCGGCCTCGGCCAGTGCCAGTGCGTCGGCCTCGGCGTCGACCTCGGCGAGCACGAGCGCAGGCCCGTCGTCCTCGGCGAGCACATCGCCCTCCTCGTCCGCGTCCTCCCCCGCTCCTTCCGCGTCGACCCCGGCCTCCGGCGGTACGACCGGGGGCGACCTGGCGAAGACCGGTTCGGACGCCCCGGTCGGGCTGCTCGCCGCGATGGCGGCGGCGTTGGTCGCGGCCGGCGCCTTCCTGATGGTCCGCCGTCGCCGCTCGGGCGCCCAGGGCTGAGCCCCGTAGTACGAGGCTGACGAAAGGGGGTCCCCCGCGCCGGTGGGCGCGGGGG
>NZ_JBHYMC010000057.1:0-47992 GCF_042742535.1 Streptomyces sp. NPDC058880 | reverse complement strand
GACAGGGTGCTGCGACTGCAGCACCGGGGCCCACCCCATGGCCGTTCCGGGCTTCGCCCGGTCACCTCACGCGGCGTCGGCGACGTCCGTGCCGGCGTCCATCACGTCCCGCAGGCTCTTCGGCCGCAGGTCGGTCCAGCGCTCCTCGACGTACACGAGGCAGTTCTCACGGCTCTCCTCACCGAACACGATGCGCCCGCCGGCGGGAACCCCAGTGAACGAGGGCCACAGCGAGTGCTGCTGCTCGTCGTTCACCAGGACGTAGAACCGGTCGCCGGCGTCGTCGAACGGGTTGCTGCTCATCAGTCCACTCCGATTCAAGCCGTCCCCGATTCACTTTCGAGCGGAGAGTGAACCGTCATCCATCACTGGGATGGAGTTGGCGATAGCGCCAGGCCCGACCATGACACCTTTCGGAAATCCCGTGGGGTCTGCGGGGTCCATTGCCGTGATATCGGGAACCCATTGTCCTGTTGACAGGACGTATCTCGACAGCGGGACACACTCACGTGGCAGAGACACGCCATTTCAGGCGGGTTGGCGGGAATCGGCTTCCGTTGGCCCGCGTCCGCGCGCGATGATTGCGGCACGAGCACAGCCCAAGCCGACAGGCATTCACCTTCCCAAGAACCCGCATCACAGCCAAGTGTTTTAGTGCCGAACTCAAGCACGTTTCCACCGGTCACCGGCATCCCGAACGACGACACTCGATCGAAGGCGAGGGCAGTACCCGTGACGCACACAACCTGGGCTCCTCCCTCGGCCGACGGCCGCCTCCGCGCCGTCCCGTCATCCGCTGCGGCAAACCGCCCAATGCGGGCGGCGGACCCCACACCGCAGCCGGCGGCCCTCGGCCACGAGCCGGCCGTCGCAGCCGGACCGGACGGGTACGAGGCCCGCGGGCTCGCCCGCCTGGCCGCCTCCCCCTCGCCCGAGGCCCGGCTCGTCCTGCCGAGCGCCCTGGCCGAAGCCGACGCGCCGGACGAGGACGACCGCCCCACCTGGCACGGGAGCGGCCGCGAGCCCTCCTCCGACGCACCCTGGGGTGCGCCCGGGCTCACGGTGGTCCCGCCCCCCTCTGGCCTGCGCGTCCTGCCGGCGTACCAGGAGCCCGAGCCGGGCCGACCGGCCGACGATCGCGGGTCAGGCGACGCCGGGTCAGGCGATCCCGGGTCCTGGCCGGCGCCCCGCGGTCTCGTCCGCCTGCGGTTCGCGGATGCCGTCGCGCTCGAACGTGCCGACGCCGCCTTCGCCGCCGGATCGGGCCCCGGCCTCGGCGACGCACGGAGCGACCCCGCGGCGCTCACCCTCCAGATCCCCGGCGACGCCGCCGTCGAGACCCTGCGGGCCGTGCTCGCGATCCTCGACGCGGCGGGGATCGCCTCCGAGTCGCTCACCGTGCACTCGTACGAACTCGACGACGTCTTGGCCGCCTTCACCGGCCTGCCCTGAGCTCCGGGGCGGGGTCAGGCCAGGTCGTCGCGGATCACCCGGCGGTGCGCGATGCGCCAGGTGCCGCGGCTGCGGACCAGGACGTCCTCCATGACGCACACGTACAGGACCTTGGAACCGCCTCCGCTCGGCGTGCCGTACACCAGGGCCGAGCAGCGGGTGTGCAGCGACCCGTCCGCCTGGGGCTGTACGTCGAGCATGCCGACCCAGTGGTCGAGACGGCTGCCGGCCCGCCGTTGCCGGGCCGCGCCGGCGCGCACGTAGCGGGCGAGCCCGGCGCGGGCACACGCCGGCTCCGGCCGGGAAGGCAGTTCGAAGACCGCGTCCTCGGTGAAGGCGGCCGCCAGACGCTCGGTGTCGTGCGCGTCCAGGACCTGCATCTGGTGCGTGTAGAACTCCTGCGCCTCCGCGTACAGGGCGGCGAACTGCCGGCTCTGGAGCGTGCGTTCGGCGGTGTCCATCAGCTCGACTGTCATGATCTCGGCCTCCGCTTCCGTCCGTGCCCTCAGGGTGGTGGGGGACGTTGTGGGGATCCCGGGCAGTCCAGGGAATCCGAACTCGGTACGGACAGTTTTTGAGGCCCGGATCGAACATCCGTCAATTACGCCTCAAGCGGCCCGGAGGCGGTCGGCGGTTGCCGCCGCCGCGCGTCGGCCGCACCCGGACACGCCTGCGCCCCGCTGCCCGACGGCGGACGTCGGGCAGCGGGGCGAGAGAGGCGGCTTGCTCCCGGCGGGGGATACCAGTGCCGGCCGCGACACCGACTCTCCCCGTACACGCTTGGAACCGCCTGGAGCATCGGACGTGCGGGGGCGGCATCAGACGGGGTCGAGCAGGCCCGAGACCAGCGCCAGGAAACCTTCGTCGAGCATGGTGGCGACGGCGGTGTCCCGTGACGTGTCGAGTCCGGCGTCGTGGCAGGCGACGCTGAGAAGGTAGCGGCCCAGTACCGGGTAGGTACCGAAGGCCCATTCCCCGTGGGCCGTCGGGGTGCCGTCGGGAGCGAGCAGGCCCGTGTCCCCCGCACCGCCGGTGGCGAAGCCGAACTCGCCGAACCCCAGCCGCAGTCCCTGGCCGAGCGCCTTGGTATAGGCCTCCTTCAAGGTCCACAGCCGCAGCATCGCGGCAGGCTGCTCCGCCTCGGGAAGCGCTGCGAGCTCCGCCTTTTCCGCCGCGGTGCACACCTGGTCCTGGAGCAGGTGGAAGGAGAGCCTGCGGCCCGTGGGTTCGGTGTCGATGCCGATCCGGCCGTTGCGGCTGATGCCGACGGCGATCAGTTCGTCCGTGTGCGTCAGGCTGACGTCGATCTGGTCGAAGCCGCGCAGGTACGGCCGGCCGCCGATCTTGTACGCGAGGTCGAGGTCGGCGGGGGCTATGCCGAGGGCGGCCGCCGCCGTGTACTTGACCGCGAGCCGGGAGGCGACGAAGCGGTAGCGGATCGTCGGGTCGGTGGCCTGCCGGTAGCGCAGCCAGTCCCGGCCGAGCAGCGGGCGCAGCGCCGGTTCGGCGAGTGCCGCCGGGAGCCATTCGCCCCAGGTCGTGAACACCGACGCGTTGCCGCGCAGGGCCATGGCCTGCCGCACGTCCTCCCAGGGACCGTCCGGCCCGGTGACGTGGACCGGCGTGCTGATGCGCTGTGTGTCGTCCGTCATCGGGCCGTCCTTCCCCTGCTGTCGGTGTTCCGGTGCTGCCGTTCCGGTGTGGGGCGGCCGGGTCACTGGGCGAGTTCCGTTGCGTCGAGGTCGAAGCTGAGGCTCGTGCGGTAGCGGCGGACCAGCTCTTCGAGCACCTGCTCAAGGCAGCCGTTGGGCAGCTCGGGAACGGGGACCCCGAGCCGGCCGCCGATCCGGGAGAGGGCGAGCACCGCCCAGGCGGGAGCGGCGAGGAAGGGATCTCCGCCGTCCTGGCCCTCCCAGACGCCCAGGACCGCGGCGGCCGCGAGGACCAGGGCGTAGCGGTCGCTGAGCACGCACAGGGCGGGGTCGGACAGGGAGGCGGCGGTGCCGAACGCCGGGATGGCCCGGCAGCGTTCACGCAGGGCACGCAGTTCGGTGACGAAGGCCTCGGCGAGGTCGGCGAGTGCCGCCAGCTGGCCTCCGACTCCGCGGACCTCGGCCAGCCGCGCCGCGGATTCGACGAGCGACGCCGCGAGGAAGTCGCCGCCGTCGGCAATGCCGAGCAGGCGGTAGTCGAGGGCGGGCAAGGCTGCCCCGGTGCGGAACAGCTCGGGCAGGGGCTCCTCCTCGCGGAACCACGCGCGATCGGCGAGGGTGCGCAGCTGGGGGACGATCACCGCCTGGCAGGCGGCGGTGCCCGCGTGCCCCAGACCGGCGACGGGCAGGTCGCGGACGAGCTTGTCGAGGGCGCCGTATTCGGGGGCGCCGCGCTGGTGGCTGCGGGAGCCGAGCACGGTGGCGAGCTCCTCAAGGTTTTCCCGCAGCAGGTCGGGGACCACGTACTTGACGGCGGCGGCCAGTACGTGGGTGCGGTCGGGCAGCAGGCTCAGGGCGCGCAGCGAGACGGTGGCCATGCTGTCGCAGGCGAGCAGGTCCGCGAAGACGCCAGCGAGCGGCTTGTGCCAGCGGCGGGCCATGGGGCGGCTCCGGCCGTCGGTGGCGGCACGTACGGCCGAGTGCAGGACCGTGTCGACGGCGGAGACGGCCGTCGAGGCGATGAGGCAGCGGTTGACCTGGAACGTCCGCAGGGCGAGGGCCACGCCTTCGCCGGGCCGGCCGACCAGCGCATCGCCGGGGATGGCGCAGTCAGTGAACCGGAGTCCGGAGAACAGGCCGCCGCGCATGCCGTTGGTCGCCGCCCGGGGCAGGTGGGTGGCGCCGTCGGTGAGTTCCGCCGGGTCCACGAGCAGCACGGAGTGGCTGTACGGGGAGCGGGCCGGGTCGGTGCGCGCGTAGACGACGTACGCCCGGGAGCGGGCGGCGTTGATGATGACGTCCTTGCGTCCGCTGAGGGCGAAGCCGCCGCCCGGGCGGGGCCTGGCGGTGAACTCGTCGCGCAGGATCGCGTTCGCGTGTGCCACTTCGTGGTGGACGATCGAGGCGCGGCCGCCTCCGAGCATCAGGTCGGCGGTGGACCTGCGCTGCGCAGGGGTGCCGGCGGCCCAAACGGCCGAGGCGGCGAACAGCGAGGTGATGCCGAAGCCGAAGCCGAGGGCGACATCGCGTCGGAAGACGGGACGCAGCACCTTGGCCAGGAGGTCGGCCCGGGTGAGCCGGCCGCCGTACTCGGCGGGGACGAATTCGGCTGCGAGCCCGGTGTCGGTGAGCAGCTGCTCAGTCGCGGCGGGGGGTTCGCGGCGGCCGTCGGCGGCGAACAGCTCCCCCAGTCCGTGCGGGTTGGCCGGGTCGTAGGGGTCGCCGAGGAGGGCTTCGAGATGGGCCGCCCGGCGCAAGGCACCGGTTTCCTCGGCGACGCGCCCGGCAGTGGTCCGGTCCGGATGGAGCTCGGTGGTGGCCATGGTGGAGGCACCTCCCTTCTCACGGGACGCTCGGCCTGGTGCGGGGGCCGCGGGGTGGTCCGTCTTGGTGCACGGGTGTCCAGCCTCGTGACGATCACTAGACGCCCGCTCAACACGCGGTGGAGTCCTGGTCGCCGGCCGCGCCTTCGGCAGCGGGTTCGAGTCCGTCGATACCGCCGCCCGGCCCTTCGTCGAGCGGGCCTGGATCGGGGGGCCTGGATGGGGGGGGCGCGAACGGCTCGCCGCCCCGCGACGGCCTCCGCGTACCCCACCGGGGCCGGTGGCGTGGGCCCGCTCGCCGACCGCGCCGACTTCCACGCCCCCTGCCCCGTCGGCCCGTGGCCTACGCGCCGTCGAACACCTCCTCGAGGAGCTTCTGCGTCGTCGTCTGGAATGCCGCTGCCATGGACCTCGCGGCGTCGTCCACGTAGGTCAGCGAGGCGGTCAGGGTCTTGGTGCCGTCGGGTGTGGAGTACATCAGCGCCGCGTTGCCGGAGAGGCTGCCGTTGTGGGTGATGACGGTGACGCCGTCCGAACCGATGTCCTGCACGAACACCCCCAGTCCGTATCCGGCCTTGGGATGCGGCGTGCACATCTCGGCCAGCAGGGGGGCCGGCAGGAGCCTGCCGCCCAGCAGTGAGGAGATGAATGTGTGGAGGTCCCGGGTGGTCGAGATCATGTCGCCGCCGCTGGAGATCCAGGAGGGGTTCTGGCGGGTGACGTCGACGGTCTTCTGCCGGCCGTCCTCCTCGTACCGGTAGTAGGCGTGGGCGTACGGTTCGGCGATGTCCGGCTCGGTGGTCGGCACCACGGTGTCCGCCAGCCCGAGCGGCCTCAGGATCAGCCGCTGCATTTCCTCGGCGACCGAGCGGCCGGTTGCCTTCTCGACCAGCAGCCTGGCCAGCACGTAGTTGGTGTTGGAGTAGCCCCAGTCCGTGCCCGGCGCGAACCGCGCCGGCTTGGACAGCGCCAGCTTCACCAGCTCCTGCGGCCGGTAGTCCTTGAACCGGTTGTCCACCCACTCCCGGCCTTGCCAGGGGATGCCCGGCACGACCGTCCCGTCCTCGTAGTACTCGCCGGTGAAGTTGAACACTCCGCTGGTGTGCTGCAGCAGCATCCGGACCGTGATCTGCCGGTCCAGCCCGAACTCGGTCAGGTGGTCGGCCACCGGGGCGTCCAGGGCGAGGGTGCCCTCGACCACCAGTCGCAGCACCAGGGCCGCGGTGAAGGTCTTGGTGTTGCTGCCTATCCGGAACTGCCCGTTCGTCGGCGGCTTCCCGAGGTCGCCCAGCTTGCGCACCCCGGCGCTGCCTACCCACTCCTCCCCCCGGTCGTGCACGCGCAGCTGCACGCCGACGAAGCCGGCATCGACCATGTCCTGGATGGCCTGCTGCAGATCCGGGCGGTCCTGCCCGGCGGCGTCGAGGGCTGCGACGATCTTGCGGACCGTCTCGTCCACGGCGGGGCCGGGCTCGTCCGGGCGGGTCCGGGCGGCTGCTTCGACGGCGGCGACGACGGCGCTGCGAAAGGTGTCGGCCTCTGCCGGAGCCGCCTTCCGGAGCAGGCTCATGGCGGCCGTCAGGGCCGGCAGTACGTGGTCGGCGGTTCCGGCTAAGGACGCGCCGTCCGGACGCGCATCCCGGGGCTGCTCGGCGAGTACGTCTGCGACCAGGCCCGCGGCGGGAGACAGGGAGACGGGGGCGGCGCCGGCGGCGGCCATCAGCGAGACGGCGCCGTACGCGGCGGTCCGCAGGGTGAGCTTGTCCTGGTCGGTAAGGGTGACGGACATGGCGGTGCGCTCCTTCAGAGGCTGCGGGCGGTGATGTTGCCGTAGGAGGTCGTCGCCTGGATCTGCAGAGCGGCGACGCCGTCGGCGTTCATGAGGGAGTTGTGGATCCGGCCGTAGCCGGTGCCGGCGTCCAGGGAGGCGGAGACTCCGCGGGCGGCGCCGACCGACAGCTCGCCGGCCTCGGCGCGCAGGACGACCGTGCCCTGCATGGCTTCGGCGATGCGGATGTCGCCCTTCTGGGTGCTGATCTCGGCGGGGCCGCCGAGGCGGCCGACCGAGATGTCGCCGGCCTGGAGGGTGAGGCGGGCGCCGGCGGTCTCGTCGAGCTTGACCGAGCCGTGCGCACCCTCGTACGTGACGTCGCCGAGCCGTCCGACGCCGCGGAGTTCGGCGCTGGCCGTCTTCGCCTCGACGCGGGAGCCGGCGGGCAGCTGGACGGTCACCTCGACGAATCCGGAGCTGCCGAAGAGCCGGTTCTTCGCCGGTGAGCGCCCGATCCGCAGGACGCCTTTGACGTATTCGACCGTGGTCTGTTCCGCGGCCTTCACGTCGCGACTCTTCGAGGCGTCCACGGGCAGGACCTCGACCCTGGTGTCGTCCCGGTCGGCGGCGATGAAGCGGATGTGTCCCGCGGGGACGTCCAGGACGACCGAGACCGGGGCGGGGGTGGCGAACGTCTGCATCGTGCTCTCCTTTGACTCGTTGTTTCTGACATCACAAACGCTACGTTGCATTCGAGCATCACGCAACAGGTGCGTTGCGCAAAAGCAGCAAAAATGCAGATCAAAGCTGGAAAAACATTGCAATGACCCCAGGCCTAACGCAACACCCTCATGCCATTCATTGCAATGACCTGTTGATGAACGCTATAGTGGAGGGACCACAGACCATGAAGGAGGCCGCGATGCCGGGAGGCAGACTCACCCAGCAGGAGCGTCAGCAGATCGGGCTGGGGCTGGCCGACGGCCTGGCCTATGCGGAGATCGCCAGGGCCCTGGACCGCCCGACGTCGACGATCACGCGTGAGGTGATGCGCAACGGCGGCCCGGTCGACTACCGGGCCGACCTCGCCCATCGGGCCACCGAGCACCGCGCCCACCGCCGCAGGCAGACCGCACCCCGTGGGGCGCAGGCGCCCCCGCAGGCCTACGGACGCGACGCCGAAGCGGTACGCGAGTACGAGGAGACGTTCACCACCGTCATCATGGCCTCGGGCACGCCTAAGATGATGTCCCGGGTGCTGGCCTGCCTGTGCACCAGCGACTCGGGCAGCCTCACCGCGTCCGAACTCGTCGAACGCCTCCAGGTCAGCCCGGCGTCCATCTCCAAGGCGGTCGCGTTCCTGGAGAGCCAGGGCCTCGTCCGCCGCGAACGCGACGAACGCCGCCGCGAACGCTACGTCGTCGACGACGACATCTGGTACCAGTCGATGATGGCCAGCGCCCGCTCCACCGCCCAGCTCGTCGAGACCGCACGGCAGGGCGTCGGCGTCTTCGGCCCCGACACCCCCGCCGGCACCCGCCTCGAAAACATCGCCCGCTTCCTCGACTTCGTCAGCGAGAGCATCACCCGCGCCGCGGAACAGGCCCGCGACATCCTCCACACCAAACCCGCAACCACCCCGGACAACACCGCCACGCCGCCTACGGACCGCGGATAGACAGCCGGCACCGCCCCCCGGCGGGGCCGGTCCCCCGCCTTCAGCCGGGCTGCCCGGCCGCGGCCGTCAGAGTGCGCGCGAGATCGCGCACCGAGGCGGAACTCCCGTCCGCCGTGCCGGCGATGGCCACGAGCGGCGGCTGCCAGCCGTGGGCGGCGATGCGCTGTGCCACCTCGTACGCGACACTCCCGCCACCGGAGAAGCCGCCGAGGAGCAGCGGTTCGCCGGCCGCGAGCGCGGGGCGCACCGCGGCCAGGCACGTCCTTGTATCTGTCGGGGCGGTCACCGTGGTGAGCGCCTCCGGGCCCGGATAGGCCTGTACGAGGGCGTCGTAGCAGCCGTCGGGCGCGGCCGGCGGCGGTACGAGCAGGATCGTGCCGGCGTCGGTCCGCGCGGCTGCGCGCAGCGTGCGCAGACCACCGCCGGGCAGAACCGGGGCGGGCGCCACCGGCGCGGGCGCCGGCAGGCCGGCCAGGGTCTGCAGGACCTGCCCGACACCGGTCGCGGCGTCGACGAGCACCGGGAACTCGCGGAGCAGCCCCGCGGTCCGGGCGAGCGCCTCGGCCGCCTCACGGTCCCCGATCCGGCTCCGGTCGTTGACCGCCGTCAGCACCAGGGCGCCCTCGGCCTCGTGGTGCGCGCTGATGACGATGGGCTGGGGCGTGTGCAGGCCCACGGCCTGCGGGAGGTCCACCCGGACGCCCTCGGCGCCGAGTCCGCTCCACAGCGGGTCCGGGCCGTCCGGGTCCGGCGGCGGGCCCTGCGGCGCATCGAAGGCGACGAGCGAGTCCGTGAGCCCGCCGGGGACGGCCCGTCCGCTCCACCGGTCGACCTGGCCCGCCGAGACCCATTCGTACGCGGCCACACCGAGGCAACGGTCGCGCAGGTCGGCCAGCAGGCGTTCCACCGGGGCCTGCGGGTCCACGTCGACGTGCACGGGCAGCGCGTTGCGCAGGGGGGCCGGAATGCCGGCGGCTCCCTTCAGGGCGATGCCGCGGCCGGAAACGGCCATGTCGAATGCGACGGGCGCGGGCACCGGGTCCGATCCGCCGGCCCGGTACAGCAGCAGCGCCCAGGCCGCGTGCAGCGCCGTGCTCTCCGTGGCTCCCAACCCGGCGGCCCAATCACGCAACCGGGCCGCCTCGTGCGGGGTCAGCCTCTGGCGCGCGAGCCCGTGGCCCCGGCGGGCCCGGTCGTCGGCGGGCAGCCCGGCCACGGTCGGGCCGGGCAGCGTGCGGGAGCCGGCCGGGGGCGCGGCGGCGGACCAGAACGCGCGGGGCGGGTCGAGGTCCTGGCTGGCCAGCCAGCGCAGGTGGTCGCGCAGATCGGGGCGGCGCTCGCCGCCGGTGGAACGCCCTTCGGCCAGGTAAGCGCGGTAAAAAGCGCGCAGCAGCAGGTGCACGCTCCAGCCGTCGAGCATGGCGTGGTGGTAGGTCAGGGCGATGCGGGTCGAGGCGGCGGGCCCGGCCTGTTCGTCCAGGAGCGCGATGCGCAGGAGCCCGGGCCGGTGCAGGTCGAAGGCGCGCAGCCGTTCGCTCACCAGCAGGGAATGCCAGTCGGCGGATCCGTGGTGGTGCCGGACGAGCTGCGGTGAGGCCTGCCGGTGCACGACGACCCGTGGGGCGGTACCGGAGCGGTCACTCCGGGCGTTGTCGGTGAACGCGGCCCGCAACACGGGCTCCTGCGCGAAGACGGCCTCCCAGGCGGCGCGGAACCGCCGAGTGTCCAGCGGCCCGTACCAGCGCCAGTGCAGCTGCTCGACGTGCAGGCCTGCGCCGGGCCTGCCGGTCAGGACGTCGAGGAGCACCTCGCGCTGGCGTGCACTCGCGGGGAGTGCGGCTGCGGGATGCACGCCCGGCCCGGCCGGGCCGTTGGAGGGGGCGGCTGCGTTCTGCCCGTCGGCTTCCTCCAAGGCCGTGCTCTGCGGCGCGGTCCGGGGCGCCTTCGGCCGCGCAGGGGTCTGCGGCTCCCGGGCCGGGGGGGTGGTCAGCAGATCAGCCACCGTGCCGGCCGGGGAGTGCTGCAGGGACAGGTGCAAGGTGTGGTGCGTCGCCGTGTGGCGGCGCAGGGTGGACGTGCCCGAG
This sequence comes from Streptomyces sp. NPDC058880, assembly GCF_042742535.1. NCBI lineage: Bacteria > Bacillati > Actinomycetota > Actinomycetes > Kitasatosporales > Streptomycetaceae > Streptomyces > Streptomyces sp. NPDC058880. The sequence goes on along the minus strand of NZ_JBHYMC010000057.1, from coordinate 37,532 downwards.
GGCAGCGCGGCGAGGGCCGCCGCGAGGGCGTCCTGGTCGAGGGGACCGCGCAGGTCCAGCGCCGGGGCCGAGCCGGGCGCAATAACGACGGTCATGGCCACACTCATCCGCTCCCCCTCGTCTCGGCATCGCACCGGGCCGCGTCACCTTCAAAGGGGTCGAGTATGCGCGGGACGCCCACGTTTCGCTGACGCGCCGCTGACACACCGCCGGAGCGCCGCCGTTCGTGGGCGGGCCTCGCGGCTACAGGGTGCGGCTGGCGGTCTCCGCGTACCGCTTGGCGAGGTTGAGGGTGGCGGTGCTGTTGCGGCCGAGCGCCTCACGTACGTACGTCCTGGCCCGGGCGAGGTCGGCGCCGGGGCCCAGGACCCGCTCGACGGCCTCCTCCCGCAGCAGCACGCTGTGCTGGGACACGGCGGTGACCCCGGTCTCGTCGGGGATGAGCGACCACTCGCCGGTGTGCGCGGCCATCAGGGCCGGGGTCGCGGTCTGCTTGTAGACGATGCGGCCCGCGTACGGGAAGCACACCCGCACGGATTCCGTGGTGTGCACCGCTCCGTCGGAGGTCACGGTGTCCATGCTCAGCAGCTGGACGCCGGGCTCGTCCTCGGTGACCGCGACGCGGCGGACGTGGGGGACCCGCTCCGGCCAGTCGGCGACGCCGTAGAGGAACTGGTAGATCAGGTCGGCCGGTCCGTCGATGCGTACGGAGTCCTCGAAGGACAGCAGCAGGCCGTCGAGCCGGGTCCAGCGCTCCGCAGCCTCCTTCAGCTGCGCCAGCTCGGCCCGGCTGTTGGTGTCGGTGGCCGTCTTGGTCCAGTCGACGTCCGCGGGCCGGTCGCCGTCGACCGCGAAGTCGTGGAGCAGGGTCAGCCGCGAGCGGTCGCTGCCCCGCGGCTCCACGATCCAGCTGCCGCACATCTCGACGACGGGGGCGGCGGGGACCTCCTGGCGGAAGTCGATCCGCAGCCGGAGCGCGTCCAGGGTGCGGCGCGACAGCCAGGACTTCACGCTCCCGTTCGCGGTGACCCACATGTGGAACCGGTCCTGGGAGCCGTCGAAGTCGAGCCGCTCGACGTGGACGCTCGGCGGGACGAAGAGCGGCCACTGCGTCGTATCCGCGATCAGACCGTAGACCACGCCGGCGGGCGCGTTCACATCCACGGCATAGGACGTCCGGTGGACTTGCTGGACAGACATCGTCACACCCCTCCCTCACAATTGGTACAGAGTCTGTCCGCGCCCACCCGAGTTCCGCTGGAGACGGACTGGAGGCTCAGCGCGCAAGCGCCGATTCCGCGTGCTGCTTGGCGTACGTCATGGTCGCGGTGCTGTTGCGGCCGAGCGCTTCACGGACGTACCTGCGGGCCGCGGCGAGATCGGCGGTGGGGCCCAGCACCCGGGTGACGGCCTCCTCGCGGAGGACGACGCCGTGCTGCGAGGTGACCGTAGAGCCGTACGCGCCGCCGGTGACCGTCCACACGCCGGTGTGTGCCGACATCAGCGCCGGGGTGCGGGTCTGCTTGTAGACGATGCGGCCGGCCGCCGGGAAGCACACCCGCACCGATTCGGTGGTGTACTCGGACCCGTCCGCGGTGAGCGTGTCCATGGCCATGACCTGGACGCCGGGCAGCTCCTCGGTCTCGGTGAGCTCCAGCCGCGAGACGTGCGGCAGCAGCTGCGGCCACTGATCGGCCCGCTCCAGGAACGCGTAGACCAGCTCCGGCGGGGCGTCCACCCGGACGCTGTCCTCGAAGGACATCACGAGTTCGTCGAGCTTGCCCCAGCTCTCGCCCAGCTTCGCCAGGTTCGCCAGTTCCGCACGGCTGTTGGTGTCGGTGGCGCGCTCGACCCACTCGACGTCCTGCGCCCGGTCGCCCTCGACCGAGAAGTCGTGCAGCAGCGTCAGCCGGGAGCGTTCGGCGCCCAGCGGCTCGACGATCCACGTGCCGGTCATCGCCGACAGCGGGGCCGCGGGGATCTCCTGCCGGAACTCGATGCGCCGTTCGGACGCGTCGAGCACGCGGCGCGAGGTCCAGGACTTGACCCGGCCGTTCGCCGTCGCCCACATGCGCAGCCGCTCCTGGACGCCGTCGAACTCCAGGCGCTCCACGTACACGTTGGGCGGGAAGTACAGCGGCCACTGCACCGCGTCCGCGATCAGTCCGTAGACCACGCCCGCGGGGGCGGCTACCTCGGTCTCGTGCACGGTGCAGTGCACCCGCTGGGCCGCCATCAGAAGTTGCCCAGTCCGCCGCAGACGTTCAGCGCCTGCGCGGTGACGGACGCGGCGAGGTCCGTGGTCAGGTAGCCGACCATGGCCGCCACCTCCTCCGGGGTCGCGTAGCGCCCCAGCGGGATCTTCGCCTCGAACTGCTCCTGCACGTCCTCGGTCGTCGTGTTCCAGGCCGCCGCGTAGCCGGCCCGCACGCGCTGCGCCATCGGCGTCTCGACGTAGCCGGGGCACACCGCGTTGACCGTGATGCCCGCCGGGGCGAGCTCCTTGCCGAGGGCCTTGGTGAAGCCGACGACGGCGTGTTTGGACGCCGAGTACGGGGCGCCCAGCAGGACGCCCTGCTTGCCGGCCGTGGAGGCGATGTTGATGATCCGGCCGTAGGAGGCACCAGCCAGGCCGCCGTGCCCCAGCACCTCCCGGGTCAGCAGGAACACGCTGTTCAGGTTGGTGTCAATGACGTCGTACCAGAGCTCGTCGGTGATGTCGGCTGTCGGTCCGCCGCCGCTGCGGCCGGCGTTGTTGACCAGTACGGAGATCGGGCCGAACTCGGCGACGGCGGCGGCCACCAGCTCGGCGACCGCCTCGCGGGAGCGGACGTCGGCGGCGAGGCCTGCAACCTCCAGGCCCTCGGCGCGCAGGTCCTCGACGGTCTGCTTCACGGTTTCCGGGGTCCGCGCGCACAGGAACACCCGGTGTCCGCGCCGTCCCAGGTCCCGCGCGACCGCCAGGCCGATGCCGCTCGTGCCGCCGGTGACCAGGGCGACCGGCTTCTCCGGCGCCGTCGACGGCGCCGGCAGTGTTGACGGTGTGGTCATCGTGTCCCCTCCAGAACCCTCAGTGAGGTCTCGACCGTGTCGCGGAGTTCTGGAGATGTGGTGGAAGACGGGTCGAGAACCGGCACGGGGCCGGTGGCTCCAGCGGATGCGGCCGCGGTGGCGGCCGGCCCCTGCGGCGGGTGCGCCCGGACGGTCCGGGCCGCATCCCGGACCACGTCCGGCAGCGCGTCGGCCGCGCCCAGCGGTGCCAGGGCCCGCGCAAGCCCCCGCCGGTTCAGCTCCGGGCCGCCCGCGGCAACGTAGCCGTCGGGCCGGATCAGCACCCAGCCCCCCGGCCCGAGGCCCAGCGCACGCCGCAGCAGCCCGTCGGGGTCGGCCAGCGGCCCGGGCCCGCCGGTGCCGGCGCCGTCGTGCACGGTCCGTACCGACAGCCACGTGCCGTGCGCGGCGGCGGCCGCCGCCGCGACCCGTCCGGCCTCGCCCGGTCCGCCCGCCGCCCACACCAGGGACCAGCGGGTGTCGCGCAGTTCGCCGCGCAGCGCCTCGCAGCCGGGGTCGTCCGGGTGCCGGGCGGCCGCGGCGGCGGCGCGCGAGCCCGCGGGCACGGCCATCAGCGGGTCGGCAGTGGTCAGCGGGCTTTCGGGGTACGCCAGCAGCAGCCCGGACATGCCGCCGAGCACCTTGCGCTGGATGGCCCGGCGCAGCGGCCCGATGGTGCGTACGAAGGTGAAGGCGACGGGCAGCCCGAAGCCGGCCAGCGTGTTCTTGAACTGGACCAGGAAGGTGGCCTTGCGGACCGAGCCCAGCAGCTTCCTGCCGATGGGGACGCGCTCCTGCCCGTAGGTGACGAGCAGTTCCCGGCCCGCCTGTCCCCGGGCCGTCATGGCGAGCTTCCAGGCGAGGTTGTAGGCCTCCTGGATGCCGGTATTCATGCCCTGCCCGGAGGCGGGGCTGTGCACGTGGGCGGCGTCGCCCGCCACGAAGCAGCGTCCGTCGTGCATGCGCGGCACCATGCGCTGCTGGAAGGTGAAGACGGAGGTCCAGTCGGGTTCGCCGACCTGTACCGGGCGGCCCAGCCCGGCGCTGAGCTTCTCCGAGAAGCGGTCCGCGGCCTCGCGCGCGGTCTCCGGCCGGCCTGCGGGGGCGGTGTCGAGCAGCCGCCAGTACCCGTCGCGCCGGTACGGGACCATCATCATGGCCTGGCTGCCTGTGTGGGCCCAGTAGATGGTGTCGGGCGGCAGGTCGGTGGAGACGGCCGCGTCGGCCAGGGCCCAGGTCTCGCTGGACTCGCCGAGCAGCGGAAGCCCGAGCTGCTTGCGCACCGTGCTGTGGCCACCGTCGCAGCCGACCAGCCAGGGCACCTCGTACTCCTCGGCGGAGCCGTCGGCATGTTCGAGACGGGCCCGCACCGTGTGCCGGTCCTGTTCTAGGGAGGTCAGCCGCACGCCCCACTCGACGGTGACGCCGAGCCGGGCCACGGCCTCGCGGAGCACTTCCTCCGTCTCGGTCTGCCCGATGACGACGGTGTACGGGTACCGGGTGGGCATCGAGCGGTAATCCGCTTCGAGCCGGACCAGGCGGCGGCCGCGCGCGAACATGGTGAAGGCCCGGTTCTTGCGGCCCCGGGCGAGCACCCCGTCCACAACGCCCATCTGGTCGAAGGTCTCCAGGGTGCGCGGGTGGACGGCCACCGCGCGGCTGGTCGGGGCGGGGCCCGGGGCGCCGTCGACGACGCGCACGCGCAGCCCCCGGCGGGCCAGTTCGTGGGCGGCGGTCAGGCCCACGGGGCCCGCGCCCACCACGAGCACCCGGGGAGAGCCGGCCTCGGACGGTGTACCGGCGGTGGTCGCCACTGTTGTGCTCCTCTGGTCGTGGGGGATGGGGTGCTCGGGGCGTGCGGGGGAAGGGGCCGGGGTCACACCGCCGCCGCCTCCGCCGCGGCCCGGCGGCGCAGTTCGAGGCGCAGCGGGCGCCGCTCGGGCTTGCCGACGTGGTTGCGCGGCACGGCGTCGAGCACCTCCACGCGGCGGATCTGCTCGAAGTCGTTCAGCCGGGCGTTGGCGCGCTCCACGATGGAGTCGACGATGTCGAGCAGGCCGGGGGCGGTGGGGTCGCGCAGTACGATGCCAGTCCACACGAGCGCGCCGTGCACCGGGTCGGGCCAGCCGGCCACGATGCACTCGGCGACGCGCGGGTCGGCGCCGACGACGTCTTCGACGCAGCTGGGCGAGACGAGTTCGTTGTCGTATTTGAAGACGTCGTCGAGCCGGTCCACCAGGAACAGCACGCCGTCCTCGCCGCAGTAGCCGACGTCGCCGGTGGAGAACCAGCCGTCCGCGTCGATGGGCGAGGGCGAGGAGTCGTCGAGGTAGCCGGCCATCACCTGCGGCCCGCGGACCTGGACCTCGCCGGTGGCGTAGACGTCGAGCGGCGTGCTCGTGTCCAGGGCGACGATGCGGCATTGGGTGCCCGGTACGGCGGGTCCCACCGAGCCGCTCCTGGGGCGGTGCGGGTCCTGGCAGTGGGACAGCGGGGAGAGTTCGGCCAGCCCGTAGCCCTGGATGACGGGCACGCCCAGGCGCGCGCGCAGGGTCCGGGCGGCAGTCGGGGACAGGGCGGTGCCGCCGGAGAGCACGGCGGTGAGGTGGCGCCCGGCCGGGAAGTCGAGGGTGAGCCGCTCGTCCTGGGCCAGCCGGTGCAGGCGGGCGGGGAGCCCGTAGTAGTGCGTGGCCTGTGCCTGCGCCGCGACGGCGAGGGAGGCGATGGGGTCGGGGTCGGTGCACAGCACCTGGCAGGCTCCCGCGTACACCCCCGAGTTGAGGTGCATGACGTGGTAGAGCGGCAGGTGGTTGAGGGTGACCGAGTCGCCGGCGAGGTCGTGTGCGGCAGCGGTCTGGGCGGCGTTCGCCACCACGTTGCGGTGGGTGAGCCGGACGCCCTTGGGGCGGCCCGTGGTGCCGGTGGTGAACTGGATGCACGCGTCGGCGTCGAGGTCGACGGGCCCGGGCAGGGCCGTCCGCTCCGGTGCCGATTCCAGGGCCGCGGCCAGCGGCAGGGTGTCGCCGGGGACCACGCCGTCGGGCGCGTCGGTCACGACGACGGACCGCAGGTGCGGCAGCCGGTCGCCGAGTTTGACCAGCGCCTCGGCAGTGGCGGCCGGCACGAACGCCACCTCGACGGCGGCCGTCCGCAAGACGTGGACCAGCCCCTCCTCCTTGATGAGCGGGTTGACCAGCACCACCGTGTTCCCGCTGCGCGCGGTCCCGTAGTAGGCGGCGGCGAAGACGGGGTCGAGGACGTTGGCGACGCCGATCCGCGCGCCGCGCCGGCCGACGGTGTGCTCCAGGTACGCGGCGAAGCGGTCGGCCCGGCCGTCCAGCTCGGCGAAGGTCACCGTCGTCGTGGAGCCGGTGGCGGTCGCGGTCCGGATCGCCCGCCCCTCGGGGTCACGGACGGCCGCCCGGCGCAGCAGGCCGTCCAGCGGGATTTCCGGGTACGCGAATCTCGGCATGGTGCTGTCCTCCTGGCTCCCGAAGGGGCGGCCGCGGCGCCACCCCTAGACCCTGTTGGCCCATCCTGGGCAGCGGCGCTTGAGGAGTCTTCGAAGAGCACTCGATCTGCACTGCGGATGCTGTCGGGAACCGATGGAACGGAGTCCCGCGATGACCGTGACGATCGCCGCCGAGGCGTCCCCCCGCCCGCCCCAGGGGCGGGAGTTCGGCCTGCTGTACGCGGAGGTCCAGCAGTTCTACTCCCGTCAGATGCAGCTCTTCGACTCCTTCGAGGCCGAGCCGTGGGCGCGGACGTTCACCGAGGACGCCGTCTTCGACGTGCCGACGCTGCCGTCGCCGGTCGTCGGCCGCGCGGGGCTCGCCTCGAACGTCCGGCGCAACGCGGAACTGCAGACAGCCGGCGGTGAGCAGCTGCGGCACTGGCTCGGCATGCTCGACGTGCAGCCTCAGCCGGACGGCTCGCTGCACACCCGCAGCTACGCCCTGGTGTACCTGACCCCGCGCGGCGGCGAGTCGAAGGTGCACCGGGTCTGCGTGATGGAGGATGTCCTGGTCCACTCGTCCGGCGGCTGGCAGGTCGCCCACCGCCTGGTGACGCGCGACGACCTGGCCTGACGGTCTTGCCGGGCCACGGCCCCGCCCGACGGCCGCTCGTGGTGGGACGGACGCCCTGGGCTCCCCGGCCCCGGTGGGCGGGCACCACGGTGAACAGATCAGTGCGGACCCCGGCCGGGTCGTGGCCGTGCGCGACCCTTCGGGCGATCTTCGCGCCGATCGGGGTGCGGGCCACGATCCCCGCGGCCCGGGCCCGCAGCAGCGCGGCGGCCGGCGGGCCCCCGCCGAACATCGCCCGGGCCTGCACCATCTGCATCCGGTGCACGGCCGACGCCGCCGGGGCCCGCCGCTCCTGATAGGCGGCGAGCCGCCGGGCGGTGGGCTCCTGCGCGTGCAGCGCAGCGACGAGTACGGGGGCAGTGCGGCGGCGTCCTGCAGGGCCAGGTCGATGCCCTGGGCGCCGATCGGCCCGTGGGTGTGCGCGCTGTCGCCGAGGAGCACGAGTCCGTCGCGTACCCACTCCCGGGGGTGCGAGGGGGACGCGTCGAGCACGGTCAGATCGGCCATGGAGGCGAGCTGGGCGGGCAGCAGGTCGGCGTACTGCGGCAGGATCCGGGCCAGTTCGCGCCGGATGCCCGCGATCTCGCGCCCGGCGGCGCAAACCCTGCCCCGCGGCAGGGTCCAGACCACCCTGACCCGGTCGGGGTGGGTGTCGTGGACCAGGACGGCACTGGCGGGCCCGCGGTGCACCCGTACCCGCCCGGTGGCCCGGCGCGGTGCGCGCAGCTCGAACCACACCACGTCGTGGGCGAAGGACGTGCAGCGCCCGGGGTCGATTCCCGCGAGGGCGGGGGTCTTGGAGAGCCGTGTGTCGGCGCCGACGGCCACCGCGGCCCGCACGGTGACCGGCACCGGTCGGGGCCGTGCAGCACGGCTCCCTCGCCGGGGCTGCCGGGCCGCTTTCGAGGACCGCGGCGATCCGGTGCCCTTCGAGGGAGGTGAACCCGGGCAGCCTGCGGCATGCGGCCAGGAGTTCGCGCAGCACGTGCGGCTGAGGGAGGGCGAGCAGGCGGTCGTACGGGGCGGGCAGGCGTCCGTAGTCGATGTCGAGCAGCACCCGCTCGCGCTCCAGGACCTGGAAACCGCGCAGGCTTGCCGCTCCGCGGGCCGCGGCTCCGGTGAGGACGCCGAGCTCGTCCAGGATGCGCTGGCCTCCGGGCTGCAGGAGCTCGCCGTGGAACTCCTGGCGAAACCCGGTGGAACGCTCGACGAGTGCCACGCGGATGCCGGAACGCAGCAGCATGAGCGTCAGTGCGAGCCCGGCGGGGCCGGCGCCGATGACACAGCCGTCGGTGTCGAGCTCTTGTCCCACCGGATCAGACAGCGGCCCGGGCTGCCAGCACCTCGTTGACCATGGCGAGGTAGCGGCGGGGGGTGTCGGCGTCGTCGAGGGCCTCCTCGTCGAGGAGGACCTCGTACTCGCGCTCGATGTACCCGGTGGTCTGCAGGACGGCGAGCGAGTCGTAGCCCAGCTCGAACCAGTTCAGGTCCATGACGTCGCCGTCGAGGTCGACTCCTTCGTCCTCGCCTGCGCACTCGCGCAGGATGCGCTTCAGGTCGTCGAGTTCCAGCCGGTCCATGGTCTCCCTCTGTTCCGCGTCGGCGTGTGGGGTGGGTGAAGTGGGAATGCGAGTGGTACGGGGCGGTCAGACGCCGGGGGCGCGGACGACGACGGCGGAGTTGAAGCCGCCGTGGCCGCGGGCCAGTACGAGCGCGGTCCGCAGCGGCAGCCCCAGCGCGGGGCTGGCCGTTCCGGTGACCAGGTCCAGCGGGCAGTCGTCGGCCGGGAGCTCGGTCCCGGTGGTCGGCGGGATCACCTGGTCGCGCAGGGCGAGCAGGGCGGCGGCCACGTCGAGGGCCGCACCTCCGGCGGCGAGCCGCCCGGTCATCGACTTGGGCGCGGTGACGGGCACCCCGCGCGGGCCGAACAGTGCGGTGATCGCCTCCGCTTCGGCGCGGTCGGCGCTGCGCTCCCCCGCCGCGTCGGCGAAGACGACGTCGACCTCGTCGGGGTGCACGCCCGCGTCGGCGAGCGCGAGCTGTGCGGCCGTGCCGAGCCGGGAGGTCCCGTCGGCGTCGAAGGTGGCGGCGTGCCCGGCGATGCTGCCGTAGACGCGGGCGCCGCGCCGGCGTGCCGCCTCGGCGCCTTCCAGGACGAGGAGCGCGCCGCCCTCGCCCGCGACGTGGCCGCTCGCATCCTGGGCGAAGGGCAGATAGGCGCGGGCCGGGTCCTCCCGCTCGGTGAGCCCTCCGCCGGCCAGGTAGGCGGCCCAGCCCCAGGAGCACAGCGCGGAGTCGATGCCGCCGGTGACGACGAGCCCGGCGCCCTTGCGGATCTGGCGGCGGGCGTGGGCCATCGCGTCGAGGCCGCCGGCCTGCTCGGAGACGATCACTCCGGAGGCTCCGCGCAGGCCGTGCCGGATGGAGATCTGGCCGCTGTTGACGGCGTAGAACCAGGCGAAGGACTGGTACGCGGAGACGTGCTGCCCGCCCTTGCTCCACAGCGCCTGGAGCTCCTGCTGACCGAAGTCGAAGCCGCCGAAGGAGTTGCCGGTGACCACGCCCGCGGCGTAGTCGGGCAGCTGTGCGGGATCGGCCCCGGCGTCGTCGAGCGCCTCCTTCGCCGCGGCGAGCGAGAGCCGGGTGACGCGGTCGGTCTGCGGCAGCAGCCGACTGGAGACGTGGTCGGCGTCCACGAATCCGGGGACCTCCCCGGCCAGCTTCGCCGGGTAGCCGCTCGCGTCGAACCGGCTGACCGGCCGGATGCCCGATTCCCCGCGCAGAACGGCGGACCACCAGGTCTCGGTGCCGAGCCCGTTGGGGGCGGCGACACCGATGCCGGTGACGACGGGGGCCGCGGTCCGGGAGGCCGCGGCAGGGACGTCCGCGACGGCGACAGCGGTGTTCATCGGTCCGCCTTCAGGTTCGGGTCGTTCAGGACCATTGCGCTCTGGAACCCGCCGAAGCCGCTGCCGACGGTCAGGACCGCGTCGGTGCGCTGCCGGCGGGCGGTCAGCGGGGTGTAGTCGAGGTCGCAGGCCGGGTCGGGCTCGTGCAGGTTCGCCGTCGGCGGGACGGTGTCGTGCTCGATGGCGAGGGCGCAGGCGGCCACTTCGAGGGCTCCGATCGCCCCGAGCGAGTGCCCGATCATCGACTTGATGGAGCTGACGGGGACCTCGTACGCCCGCTGTCCCAGGCTCCGCTTGAACGCCTCGGTCTCGTGCTTGTCGTTCTGCTTCGTGCCGGAGCCGTGCGCGTTGATGTAGTCGATGTGCCCGGGCAGCAGCTGCGCCTCGTCGAGCGCGGCCGTGACGGCGGCGGCCATCTCGACTCCGTCGGGCCTCAGTCCGGTCATGTGGTACGCGTTGCTGCGCGAGGCGAAGCCGGAGATCTCGGCGTAGACGTGCGCGCCGCGGCTGCGGGCGTGCTCGTACTCCTCGATGACGAGGACGGCCGAGCCCTCCCCCAGGACGAACCCGTTGCGGGTGCGGTCGAAGGGCCGGGAGGCGGTCTCCGGCTCGTCATTGCGGGTGGAGGTGGCGCGGATGGCGTCGAAGCAGGCGACGGTGATCGGCGTGATGGGCGCCTCGGCCGCGCCGGTGACCATGACGTCGGCGCTGCCCTCGCGGACCAGGTCGACGGCGTGCCCGATCGCGTCGAGTCCGGAGGTGCAGCCGGTGGACACGAGCGCCACGGGCCCCTGGGCGCCGACGGTACGGGCCACCTCGGCCGCCATCGAGCTGGGGACGAAGTAGTCGTACAGGTGGGGCACGGCCTTGGTGTGGTCGACGAGTGTACGCGTGCCCTGCTCGCTGACGACCCCGTACTCGGCGTCGAGGCCGGTGGTGCAGCCCAGCGCGCTGCCGAGGGTGACCCCGGTGCGCGTCGGGTCGTACGAGCCGGCCAGGCCGCTGTCCGAGAGCGCTTCGCGGGCGCTGACGACGGCGAACTGTGCGGCGCGGTCCAGCCGTCCGGACTGCTCGGCGCCGAGCCCGGACTCCTGCGGGTCGAAGTCCGCCTCGGCGGCGATCCGGGAGCGGAAGCCGGAGGCGTCGAAGAGGGTGATGGCGCGGGTGGCCGTGCGGCCGTCGGTCAGCAGGGACCAGAATTCCTTGGTGCCCGGGCGGCCCGGGGCCACGACCCCGATGCCCGTGATGACGACTCGTCTCATCGCCCTTCCTCCTGTCCTGTCTGGTCGCGGTGGCCGCGGAGCACGATGCGGGCGGCCCGGCCGAGCATCCGGGGCAGTTCGCCGCCCCGGACGAAGAAGTGGCCGCCGGGCACGGTCCGCCGGATGAACCGTCCGGTGGTCCAGCGGTTCCAGCCCCCGGTGGCCTCGGCGCCGACGAGGGGGTCCTCGCGGCCGGTGATCGCGAGCAGCGGTGCGGGCACAGGGAGGTGCACGGCCCGCTCGGTGGCGGCGGCCCGCAGGTTGCGGGCGAGCCGGAGGTCGGCGCGGAGCACGGGGAAGACCGACCGGAACCACACGTCCCCGGGCTGTACGCCGGGCGGCAGCGCGTCGAACCGGTCCAGGAGTTGCAGCAGTTCCGCGTCCGGCAGTTCGGCGCAGTCCGCGAGGACGGCCGGGGCGTCCGGCGACGGGCTGCCCCCGACGGCCAGCAGTGCGGGCATCGGCAGTCCGTACTCCTGCGCGGCCCGGGTGACCGTGAGGGCGACCGTCGCGCCGAGGCTGTGCCCATAGAGGATGTAGGGAGTGCCGGGCTCTTCCGCGATCTGCTCGAAGAGGGGCTTGAGGTCGGCCAGGAGCTCGTCGCGGCCGGTCAGCCGGATCTCACGGCGCCGCTCGTCGCGTCCGGGAAGCAGCCAGGGCACGGTTGCGACCCCGCTCCCGGCGACCTTGTCCCACCGGTAGAACGAGGACACTCCGGCCCCTGCATGTGCGAAGCAGTGCAGCCGCACGGCCTGTCTGTCGCCCATTGCCACCTCCCGCGAATCGCACCGCCCAGGCCTCGACCTTCACCGACCCCGCTTGAGACCGGCTCGAATCGGTGTACGGATCCAGGACGCGATGCGATGCGGTGCGGCCGCGGCCGGGCGGGGAGCCGGCGGCGGTGCCCGCCCGCGTCGGCTCCCCCCGCCCCGGCGGGCAGGCCCTAGGCCGCGTACAGGTCGAACGTCGATCCGCGGCGCGGGCCCGCCACCACGTCCAGCGCCGGATCCACCGTCAGCATCGCCTGGTGCAGGCGCTGCAGCTGCGGGGAGGGCTCCACTCCGAGCTCGTCTATCAGGCGGTTGCGCAGCCTGCGGTAGACGTCCAGGGCCGTGGCCTGGCGGCCGGACCGGTACAGCGCGACCATGGCCTGCGAGTGCAGGCCCTCGTGCTGCGGGTGCCGGGCGATCAGTTCGGTCAGTTCGGCGATGACCTCTACGTGCCGCCCCAGGCGCAGGTCGGCGTCGATGCGCCGCTCGACCGTCACGAGCCGGCTCTCCTCCAGCCGCATGACCTCGATCTCCAGGATCGGTCCCACCCGTACGTCGACCAGCGCCGGGCCGCTCCACAGTCCGAGCGCCTTGCGCAGCATGTCGGCCGCACGCTCGTCGTCCCCCTCTTCGTATGCGTGCTGTCCGCCCGCCACGAGCGTCTCGTACTCGTGGACGTCGACCGCACCCGGCGGAATCTGCAACAGATAGCCGGCGTGCCGGGTCGCGAGCACGTCCTTGGCACTGCCGGGGACCCCCGGGCCCATCGCCGTGCCCAGTCTCCTGCGCAGCTGCAGGATGTACGTCTGCAGCGTCGTCAGTGCGCTCTGCGGGAGCTCGGTGCCCCAGATCTCCTCCATGAGGGTCTGGACTGGCATCACCCGCCCCGGGTAGAGCGCGAGCAGCGCCAGGATCTGACGCGGCTTGCCGGCCGTCGGAACAATCGAGCCCCCGTTGACCTCGGCACTCAACGGACCCAGAACCTGAATCTTCACGGTCTCCTCCGCATTTCGTCGAGTTCCCATCGATTTTCAACCTTCGACTCCGGCACGGTAGCGGGGCCCGCTGCGGTGTCCCCGAATTCTTGAGCAGAGGTCGAGCAGTTCTCCGTTCCACACGGTTGCGGGTTGAAAACAAGGTGGTAGATTCCATTCGGGGGATTAGAACCGGCACATTGTCTTCCGCCCGCCGGTCTTCGTTTCTTTCCCCGGTTCTCGCCGGATCGCGGGAGGAGGCCCCATGGATTTCGGCGCACACGACGCACACCTCGGCCGAAGCACGGGCGGTGACACAGGGGTGAACATCCGCATCCTGGGCCCGGTGGAGGTGTTCGACCGGCGTACGGGGGCGCACATCGTGCCCTCCGGCGCCAAGCAGCGGGCGCTGCTCGGCGCCCTAGTGGTCCGGGCGGGCCACGTGCTGTCCGCGGAGCGGCTCATCCACGAGCTGTGGGGCGACCGGCCGCCCGTGAGCGCGGCCAACGCGCTGCAGGCCCATGTGGCCCGGCTGCGCCGGCTGCTGCAGGACGGCACCCCGGACGCGGGCGGCCACGAGTGGATCGCCACCCGTTCAATGGGCTACCTGCTGCGGCCGGGCCGGGCCACCACCGACGCCCAGCTCTTCCACCGGCTCTCCGCCGAGGGCCGGTCGGCGCTCGGATCCGACCCCGTGCACGCGGCCGAACTGTTGCGCGGGGCCCTCGCGCTGTGGCGCGGCCCGGCGCTCGACGGCAGCGCTCAGGGGCCCATTTGCACAGTGGAGGCGGACCGGCTGGAGGAGCTGCGGCTGACCACGCTGGAGACGCTGCACGACGCGAACCTGCGCAGCGGGCGGCATGCCGAGGTCACCCGGGAACTGGAGCGGCTGACGGCCAGCCACCCCATGCGCGAGCGGCTCTACGACCTCCAGATGCTGGCCTTGTACCGGTGCGGCCGGCAGACGGAGGCGCTGGGCGTGTACGAGCGGGCCCGCCGGCGGCTGGTGGACGAGCTCGGCGTCGAACCCGGCCCGGCCCTGCGCGAGCGGATGGAGGCGATCCTGCGCCACGCCCCGTCCCTCGCCCTCCGCCGGCCCGCGCCGCTCGGCCCGGGAGTCCCGGCCGCCCCGCCTGCCCCTGATGCCGCCCTGCTCGAACTCGGACGTGAGATCGTCCGTCTCGGCGACCGGATCGAGTCGCTCACCCGGGAGCAGGAGGAACTGATCCGGCGTTTCAACCTGCTGGCCCCGGACGCCCTTGCGGTGCCGGGCGGACAGCTCGTCTGAACCTCGCGGTCCCGTACGGGAAGACGTGAAGACCCCCTGCCGGCTGTCCGCGGCAGGGGGTCTTCGGTGCTCGGCTCAGGCGTGGCATTGCGAGGGGCGGCCGTGGTATGCGGTCATCTCCCGGAAGAGGGCTCCGACATCCAGTGGCGATCCCTCGGGCAGGCCTTGCTCCTCGGCGTATCCGCGGTGGAGGTTGGGCAGCAGGCGCTCGGTGTCCAGCAGGTCGGCGTGCGGGCCGAGGTCGGTGGCACGGGCCAGTTCGAGCGGGGTCGCACCTGCCTCGGCGCCCTCCTTGGCCAGATGCTGGATCCAGCGCAGATAGGCCTCGTTGGCGTCGAGGAGCTCCGGGCCGCCGACCGGCCCGTGGCCGGGGACGACCGTGGTGGCGCCCAGGGCGCGCAGCCGGTCCAGCGCGCGCAGGGAGCCCGCCACGGACCCCATGACGCAGAACGGCGTGACCCCGTTCATCACGAGGTCGCCGGTGAACAGCACACCCTGGTCGGGCAGCCAGACGATCGTGTCGTCGGTGGTGTGCGCCGCCGGGCCGATGTGGACGAGCTCGGCCCGGATGGCGCCCACGTGGAGCGTCGTGCGGTCGCGGAACGTCAGTTCGGGCGGGGTGATCTCGATGTCGCCCCAGCAGACGTCCGGCCACAGCCCCGCCATGTGCAGCCCCGCCGCCCGGACCATGGTGCGGGTCCGCTCGTGGCCGATGGTCAGGGCCTCGGGGAAGACGAAGTTGCCGTAGGTGTGGTCGCCGTGGAAGTGCGTGTTGACGACGGCGCGCGGCGGCCGCGGCGCCAGGCCGAGTGCGGTACGGCGCAGCCGGCGGGCCCGGCTCTCGGTGGCGGCGGTGTCGACGAGCGCGCTGTGGCCGCCGTCGGTGAGGATGCCCGCGTTGTTCAGGCACCAGCCCCCTTCGGGCTGGACGTACGCGTGGACTCCCTCGGCGACCTCGGTGACGACGGCGCCGGCCGGCCCCATGGCGGTCGTGGCGTGCACGGGGGACCTCTTTCTGTTCACGGCGGGCCCGCGGCCGGGCCCCCTGGACGATGCAGGACCTGAATTCTCCGGGTTCGGGCCGTCATTCCGGCCGGATTCCCGCCGAATTCCTGACCCAGGCCGTGCACGATATCCAGACCACGGCCCATTCCCTCCGCACTCTCGATCGATTGTCGAGCGGTTTTCCAATCTTCCCTTTCCGGAAATCGTCCGACCGGGACGCCCGGAAGGGTTTTCGGCGACCCCGTGTTATCGGGTTCATGCCGGACTCGAAAGGCCGGCCTGCGGCGGCCCGGTGGCGAGGCCGTCAGACTCCGGCGGGCTCCGGCAGGACCAGGCGGCGCGGCGCGGCGCGCCCCCACGGGAATCCGTGGTGCAGATGGACCGCCGGCGGCCGCCCGTCGTCGACCTCGACCGCAACCGCCGCCAGCACCTCCGGTACCGGCTCGACCTCCAGGAACCGCCAGCGCGCCGCCGAGTCGTCGGCGGGCGACCGGAAGGAGAGGACGCCCCGGTCCTCGGCCAGGGTGAACACGAAGGAGTCGAAGGGCAGACCGAGTCCCAGCCCGCGGGCCTTGGAGTACGCCTCCTTCAGCGTCCACAGGCGCAGGACGCGCCGGTCGCGCGGCCGCCCGGGGCCGGCGCTGGCGATCCAGTGCTGCTCCTCGGGGGCGAACGTGGCGATGATGTTCTCCAGGCCCCGCTCACCGCGGTCGAGCCGCTCGACGTCGACTCCGATGCGCGAGCCCCAGGAGACGCCCAGCAGGTTGTACGCGTTGGCGTGCGAGAGGTTGAAGTCCAGCGTGTCGGCGCCCCGCGGCAGGC
This sequence comes from Streptomyces sp. NPDC058880, assembly GCF_042742535.1. Lineage (NCBI taxonomy): Bacteria > Bacillati > Actinomycetota > Actinomycetes > Kitasatosporales > Streptomycetaceae > Streptomyces > Streptomyces sp. NPDC058880. Next base: position 21,363 of record NZ_JBHYMC010000057.1, on the reverse strand, counting down.
CGCCGGCGGGCGTCTGGAGGAACGGCCGCCCGCGCGAGGAGCGCCAGATGATCGCCTCGGCCTCGGGGATGCCGGTCTCCAGCGCCAGCACCCGGCGTACCAGCGCGTGGGCGACCAGGTACTGGCGGCGGTCGCGTTCGAAGAGGAAGCGGCCGGCGACCTCCTGCTCGTTCTCGTCCAGCCAGTACGAGGCCAGGATCGCGGCGATCCCGGGCGCGAGGTCCTCGTTGGGGCAGAACCACAGTTTGACCGGGGCCGGCTCGTGCTCCCCCGGTCCCGCCGGGTCGAGAGGCAGCGCGGTCATGCCGAACCCTCTTCGTCGCCCAGCCACAGCGGAATGCGCAGCAATGCGGATGCGGGCAGCGGCACGGCCACGGCGGCTGCCCCGCGGGCAGGCTCCAGCGCGGTCCAGTCGACGTCCAGTCCGGACAGCCACAGGCCGCGCAGCTGGTGCAGGTGCCCGGCCTGCCAGAGCGCTGCGAGGTACCCGTCCGTCTCCGGTACGCCGCCCAGGCCCAGCGGGTCGGCGCCGCCGGCCCGCAGATCGGCGCAGGGAGCCCCGTCCCGTGCGAACTGCTCGAGGACGCGGACCAGTTCGCCGGTGTCACCGACGACGGCCGCGAAACGGCAGTCCATGGCAGCGCGGCCGGTCCGCAGTGCGCGGGCGAGCCCGTCGACCGGGGGCACCGGACCGGGCCCACGCAGCAGATCGGCGAACCGCCGGGCGGTGGCGGCCAGATGGGCGGGGGTGGGGGCGGACAGCACGAACAGCTCGCCGGCACCGGGGGCCCGGTCCGGGGCCTGCGCCGTGGTGTCGGGCACGTACTCCTCCAGGACCACCTGCGCGTCCGCTCCGCCGGAGCCGCGCACGCCGACGCAGATCCGGCGGGGCTCGCCCGTCCCGCCCGTCCCGGTCTCCGCGCTCTCCCAGGGCTGCGCCTCGGCCCGCCCGGGCCCGGGCGCCAGGACCCGGTTTCGCAGCTGGAGCACGGCCCGGGTCAGGGCGGCGGCCCCGGTCGCGGCGCCCGCGTCCCCGACGAGCGCGCGGACGGACCCGGCGTCCTCGCGGACGGCGGCGGTCGACGCCTCCACACCGGCCGCGCGCAGCGCCTCGCGCAGCACGCGCGGCGCCGGGGCGTCCGCCGGGTCGGGCCGGTCCGGTCCGGCGGGCTGCGCACCGGGCGCGGGGGTTGCCTCGCCCAGGGACCCGGCGGCTCGCGCGGCAGCCTCCGTACGGCTGGCGGCGGCCCGGGACCTGCGGCCGGGCCCGGCCGCCATGGGGTCGGGTGCGGTGTGGCCGACCGCGCTGCCGCGGACGATGCAGTGGACGCTGTCCCCATCGGCCAGGGCCCGTTCCAGGGGCTTGAGCAGCAGCGCGCCGACGCCCTCCCCCGCACCGGGGCGCCGGCCGGCGGGGTGCAGCCGCAGCCGGACCCCGCCGACGAGCGCGGCGGCGCATTCGCCGCGGTGCAGGGCGGCGACGGCGAGGTGGAGCGCGACGAGCACGGAGGACTGCGCGGTGTCGACCGACTGGCTCGGCCCGGTGAGGCCGAGCAGGGCCGAGAGCCGGTTGGGCAGGCTCCATTGGCCGCCCCGGGGCATCGGCGAGGGCCGCCCGCTCTGCCACATCCGGGCCGCGAGCAGCATGTAGTCGCCGGTCCCGGCGCCGGTGAACACCCCGACGCTGCGCGGCGTCCCGTCGCCGGCCACCAGGGCGTCCAGACGGCCGCCGGTGCAGCCGGCGTCTTCGAGGGCCTCCCACGCGGTCTCCAGGAACAGCCGCTCCTCAGGGTCGATCAGGGCTGCCTCGCGCACATCGATCCCGAAGAACTCGGGGTCGAAGTCCTGCACACGCTCCAGGTAGTGGCCCCGCTCGTCGCCGGGCCGGCCGGACGGCGGCGCGGAGGAACTGTCGTGCCCGCCGCGCAGCTGCCGCCAGAACGAGGCGAGATCGGGCGCGCCCGGGTAGCGACCGGCCATCCCGACGACCGCGATCGGCTCGGCCCTCGTCCCGGCGCCCGGCCCGACGGGCGCGAGGGCAGTGGCGGGTGCGGAATCCGTGCCGCGGTCGGAAGCCGCAGGCGCTGTGGCAGGGGACGGCTCGTCGACGTCCCGATCCGGGGCGAGGTCGGGCAGCCGGAAGACGACGGGTGCCGCACCGGTGTCGATGCCGACGGCACCGGCGGAGCCGTTCAGCAGCGCGGCCACCTGGGCCCGGTCCAGATGGCCGTTCTTGAACCGGGTCAGGACTTCCTTCTCGTCCATCTGGACGCGCTCCTTCTCAGGGTGGAAAACAGCTTCAGCCGCGTCGGGCGAGCAGCACGAGTGCCTCGTCCACGGTGAGCCGGTCGTCGCGGATCGCGTCCAGCAGGACGTCGAGATCGCCGCCCGGGAGCTGCCGAACGGCAGGGGCGGCGGCGGGGGTTGCGGTGGCGGGGGCGGCGGGGATGGGGGCGGCCACCGGGGCAGGGGCGAAGTCCTGCCCGGTCGCCCCCGTGCGCGCCGCGATGTATGCGGCCATGGCGGCGAGGTTGGGGTGCTCGTAGAGCAGCACCGACCGCTCCCGGAGACCGAAGGTGCGGTTGACGACCGCGATGAACTCCGCTCCCACGATGGAGTCCACGCCCAGCACGCCGAACGCCGCGGTGCTGTTGATGTCCCAGGGGTTGCAGCGCAGGATCCCGGCGAGCTGCTCCCGCAGCACCTCTGCGATCCCGGTCGCCCTGGCGGCCGCCGGCACCTGCCCGGCGGGGGCAGACACCTGCGGCGCGAAACCCGCGGTCGCCGCCGGGACGGCAGCGGCGGCGACCTGCGCCGGTGCGGAGGCGGGCGCGGCGGCCGCGCTGCCCGCCGCCCGCGCGACCTCCCGGGCGAAGGACGCCGGCGTCGGAAAGTCGTACAGGTCGGTCGCCAGCACCCGCAGCCCGTACCGGGCGTTGACGACGGCGACGAACTCCACGACCAGTAGGGAGTCGAGACCCATGGACTGGAAGGTCTGCTCGGGGTCGATCTTCTCCGGCTTGACCCGCAGGACGTCGCCGAGCACCCCGATGAGGTCCGTCAGTACGTCCGCAGGGTGTTCATTCGTCATCGCAGGCTCCTCCAAGCCGTCGGTGGCACACGGTCACGCGGTGCTGCCCGAGAACACCGGCCGGGACCGGCCGTCCGCGGGATCGTCCAGGGCGCCGCCCGGGAGACCGGGCGCGGGGTCGTTCCCCGGCAGGCCGGCCCGGAGGTTCTTCTCCGCGCCTTCGGGCACCAGGCTCGGCAGCAGCAGCGACCACAGGCCCGAGACCCGGCGCTGCAGCTCGGTGTACGGCATGCCCGTGGCGGCCAGCGTCTCGATGCCGCTGGCCGCCGCGGCGACCAGCGATTCGATGCTCTCCCAGCGGCACTCGGCGCGGAGTTCGCCCGCGTCCCGGGCCTCACGCAGCAGCCCGCAGACCTCTGCGAGCCAGATCCGGTGGAAGTCGGTGGCGAGGGCGGGAAGCCCTGCGCACTCCTTGGTGATGCGGAAGCTGGCCGGGATCGCCGGCTCCTCGCGCAGGTTGAGCGCGAGCCAGTGCGTCGTGTCGACCAGGTGCTGGAGCGGAGAGCCTCCGCAGGCGCGCAGTTCGCGCACCGCCCCGTACAGCAGCTCGCAGCCGCGCAGCTGGACCGCCTCCGCCAGTTCTTCTTTGGAGGCGAAGTGGAAGTACAGCGCCCCCTTGGTCACTCCGGCGAACGCGGCGATCTCTGCGAGCGTCGCGTTCGCATAGCCGTTGCGGCGGAACATCTCGGCCCCCGCCTGCACAAGCTTCCTGCGGGTCCGCTCCGACCTCTCTTGCATCCCGCTGCCTCCTCGGCCCGTGGTCCGGGCGCGCGTCCGGACCGGCGAGCCGATCGCGGCCGCTTTCCTCCTGTCGCGTACGTACATCTCAGCCCACGCGTACGAGTCGCTCGCTGTTCGTCTCCGCCGCAGCCGGAACCTCGGGGCTCGCCATCAGGATCGAGCGCTGCAACCGCCGCAGGGCGGCCGAGGGCTCCAGCCCGAGTTCGCGCACGAGGGTGGCGCGCAGCCGCTGGTAGACGTCGAGCGCCTCGCTGCGGCGGCCGGAGCGGTGCAGGGCCAACATGAACTGGCCGTGCAGGGTCTCGTGGGTGCGGTAGCGGCTGGCCAGCACGGTGAGTTCGGCGAGCAGCTCGCGGTGCCGCCCGATCCGAAGGTCGGCCTCGATGCGCTGGTCGAGTGCGCACAGCCGGGTCTCCTCCAGCCGCTGGGTCTCCATGTCCAGCTGGATGCCGCCTTGCACGTCCGCGAAGGCCGGTCCGGACCACAGGGACAGCGCCTCGCGCAGCAGCCGGGCGGCGCCCGGGAAGTCGCCCGCGTCCATCGCCCGGTATCCCATGCCGGCGAGCCGGTCGAACTCGCGGATGTCGCTGGTGCCGCCGCCGCTGTTGAGCAGGTAGCCGCCGGGCAGCGTCACGAGCACGTCCTTGGCGGACCGCCGTCTCCCGAAGTCCTGCTCTCCGTCGGTCGCACCCTGTTCCAGTGCGGTCGCGATGAGGGCCCGCAGCTGCAGTACGTAGGTCTGCAGGGTGGTCCGGGCGCTGCGCGGCGGTGCGCCCGCCCACAACTCCTCGATCAGCGCCGATACCGGGACGACCTGGTCGGCATGGAGCGCCAGGAGCGCCAGCACCTGTCGCGGCTTGGGGGCCGTCGGCGTAACGGAAACTCCGTGCTCCCGCACCGCCAGTGTGCCCAGTACTTCGATGTCCACGCGTACTCCCCTGTCCGTGGATGAGCCTGACCCAGTAAAAAACAGGACGGGCGGTTTGTCAATATGAAACCGACCATGCTGTTTTTATTGACCAGCTCATTCGGTGGAGCCTCAATCACCGCTCCGACCTGCGGGAATCCACCACTCGCAGGAGATGCCACCTTCAAGAACGCGCCCGTCTGCGCTCCAGAGCGGACCCAAGTGGATCAAAACAGACTGTTCAGCCTTGGAGCACTCAGATGCCCCGGCCCTCCATTCGCATGCACGAAAGACCGGGGCGCAGAGCCGCTACAGCGGGCGGGTCCCCTCGGCCTCAAGGTCCGCGAGAAGGGCCGTCGGCACGACCGTCGGCAACAGCAGCCGCCAGAACCGGGTGACAGTGAGGTCCGACAGCCACTCCGCCTGCCGGACCCCGAGCACCTCGAACCCCACGGTCGCGGCCACCACGGCGCTCACCACATCCGAGGCCGTCACCTCCGGATGCAACTCGCCCTCGAAATCGGCCTGTTCGAGCGTCTCCACGACCCATCGCCGCCACCACTCACGCAGATCGGTACGCGGCGGGCGGGAAACCTCGCCACTCAGCTCGAACCCGGCCCGCAGCACCACGTCCCCGCGCAGCGCGCCGGCGAGCCGGTGCGTGACGTCGATCAGGAGCTGCATGCGGCTCGCCCCGAGCGGGAGCACTGCATCGGTGACAGCCAGCAGCCGGGCCAGCGCCGCTTCCTCAACGGCGTCGGTCAGCGCGACCTTGCTGATGAAGTGGTGGTGCAGCGCTCCGTTGCTCACCCCGGCCAGCGAACTGATCGAGGTAAGGGACGCCACCGCGAATCCCTCCCGGTCGAAGATCTCGGCCGCGGACCGGATCAGGGCGTCGCGCGTACGCACCGCGCGTTCCTGTTTGGCCATCAACTACTCCGTCACTGCAAGGGGTTGCCACACCTGCGGAAGGGCAGGCGGCCAGGGAAGCTGCGACGAAGCCGACCTGGGAGCTGAACTCGCTGGCACCCCCGACACCACCGCTCACAGTCACACCAGGCCGCTCCCCACGATGCAGCGAGCCCACTACCCTAGAGTTTAACAAACCGCTTGCGCGGTTTTAATGGCATCCTGGAGCTGAGCGCGCTGCCACCGGCAGCGGTGCGCGCCACGTTCGGACAGGCGTATGCGAACGGGCTGCGCCGGCGACATGCCCGGCCCGGGCGACGCACGGCACATGGGCGAGGTCTTCATCAAGATCAACGGATGGCGTGCGGCTCCGCTCCTGCGGGGCCGCCCACCGGCAAGCGACTCCGTCCACCGAGCGGACGATCCGGACTCTAACAAACCGCTTGTGCGGTTTCTGCGCACGGTCGAAGAACGCCCGCTGAATCCACGGGGAGAAGGTGCGGTGAAGGCCCCGTTACCTTTCTCGTGGCCCCGAAATGGGGCGCCTGGCCCCCGGGCCCGGTACGGCTGTCCGCCGCTGTCGAAGGGATGACCTGGGGGGGTGTTGCCGCCGGGCCTTGGGGCACCGCTTGACCGCTGATGAGGGCCCTGACGACCACCCGGCCCGGTACAACGCCGGACCACTTCAGGGACGGGATGTCTGCGTAACGCGGTTGCCGGCGTGTGGTGCCGCAGGGACGGCCAGGATCGGGCACGAGTGCACGTCGAGGGGACACGCGCGCATGGTCGACACCGTCGACATCGATCTGTTCCTCGGCCTTGACCTGGGCAAGGAGTTCCACCACCCCCATGATCTGACCGGGCAGGGCAAGACCGTCCACGACAGGCGGCTGCCCAACACCGAGCCGAAGCTGCGAGAGCTGCTCGAGAAGCCCGGCCCGCAACCGGCCTCCCCACCAGACACCCGATCCACCGGGAACGTCCCGCTTCGCGAGACGTTCCCAAGAACCAGGACCAACCCTCACAAGCCGACCCCACACAGGTTGACGAAACAGATAGGGGCACCCCCCTGCCTACCGGCCGGACACAACAGAAAGGCTCCGGGGCCAAGTTCGCCGCGGAGCCTGTGACTCTGTCCCGTACGCCGTGCCCGGCACCCGCTCATGCCTGGCGCAGCACCACTGGAAGAACCCCGTAGCCGTTCAGCAGGAAGGTGGGCATCGGCTCCAGGTCCTGCTCCGGGCAGCCGAGGGCCATGTCCGGGAAGCGCTCGAAGAGCACGGCGAGAGCGGTGGTGGCCTCCAACACGGCCAGCGGGGCGCCCAGGCACCGGTGAACACCGTGGCCGAATCCGATGGTGTCGCGCTCGGTGCGCAGCAGGTCGAACTCCGCGGCGTCCGCCCCGTACCGCTCCGGGTCGCGGCCAGCGCCCGCGAAGGAGACGAGGATGGCGTCGCCCTGCTGGATCTTGACCCCATCCAGGTCGATGTCCTCCACCGCAAAGCGCATGGGCGAGTAGCTCGCGGGGCTGTGGACCCGCATCGTCTCAGCGACCGCGTCCTCCCAGCTGGCCCGGCCCTCCCGTATGTGCGCCAGCTGCTCGGGACGGGACAGCAGCGCGCCCAGGGCGTTGGTGACCAGCGTGGACGTGGTGTCCTGGCCCGCCGCGATCAGCAGGAAGAGGGAGCCGAGCAGTTCGGGCTCGGTGAGCGCGTCACCGTTGTCCCGGGCCTCGATCAGCAAGGACGTCAGGTCGTCGCCCGGCTCCGCGCGCTTGGCCGCCACGTGCCCGGCCAGCAGTCCGAAGGCTGTCATGCGCGCGGCTTCCATCTCGTCCGCCGTAACCGTGGTGTTGAACACGGTGTGCAGCGCGGCCGCCAGCGCGTCCCGCTCGGGGCCCCGCTCGACTCCGAACAGCTCGCATATCACCTGCAGGGGCAGCAGTTCCGCGAACGCGGAACGCAAGTCGACGGGCTGGCCGGCCGGCACGGAGTCCAGTCCGTCGAGCAGCTCGGCAGTCAGCTCCGCGACCCGGGGCCGCAGGGCCGCGGACCGCCGCGCTGTGAACGCCCCCGCGACAAGGCGGCGCAGCCGACTGTGTTCCTGGCCGTAGGCGAACAGCATGTTCTCGTTGGCCACCCAGGGATAGAGCGGCCAGTCGGGCGTTATTCGCCCGTCGACGAACTCCGGCCAGTGCCGTCGGGCGTCCTTAGAGACCCTCGGGTCGAGCAGCAGGCGCTCGACGTACGCCTGGCCCACCACGGCCCAGGCGAGGAACCCGCCCGGGAGCTCCACCTCGACCGCCGGTGCCTGCTTCCGGAGCATCGCGACCTCACCCGCGATGTCCCGCCCCGTCACGTCCAGCGCGTATGGGCAAACAGCCATGGCCATCTATCCACTCCATTCGGTTGGTCGTTGTGTTTCCGTACGCCGTCACACCCACGCGCACCGAGGAGAACATCGCGCCCCCTCCCCCGTTCCGTTCGACGGCGCTAGGCCGCCTCGGCCTTCGCGTCGCGCAGCCTGACGGCTGCCTCGTACACACGCTCCGCGCGGTCCGCGGCGAAGTCGAGGCGCACCAGCACCCCGGGCATGGCGATCGCGGTCAGCAGCGTCCGCATCAAGTCGGTCACCCGTTCCACCATGTCCGCGTGCCCGGTCATGATTTTCGAGAGAACCTGGACGCCGGTGAAGCTGCCGGTGAACATCTTGGCGGTGGCCTCGATGTCGACGTGCGGAAGGATCTCCCCGCACTCCTTCGCACGGGTGAGCAGCGCCATGTTGTGGTCGTTCCAGCCCTGCATGGGGATGCGGCGGTCCAGGCCGTCGACCGGGGAACCCTGGTCCACGGTGAGCCGCACGCTCCCCCGAACCAATGGGTCGCCCTTGTACAGCAGGTGGGCGAGGACCAGCGCCTCATCCAGACTCTGCTGCAGGTACAGTTCCGGCTCCGGTACCGGCGGCAGGGCTTCCACCTGCCCGGCCAGCACTGCCTGGGCAAGCTCTTCCTTCGAGGTGAAGTGGAAGTAGAGCGCTCCCTTGGTCACCCCGGACTTCTTGAGCACCTCGGAGATCGTCGCGGACTCGTAGCCGACCTCGTCGAACAACTCCGCCGCCGCGACCAGGATCTTCTGCCGTGTACGAATGGCTCGTTCTTGCCGCGCCATACACCCTCCGCTACCACTCGGGACAAGAACAAACCGCGAGGTTTGCACTCTCCCCCGTACTCACGTGGCGTGATTATCGCGCCACCGTCCGATATCACCCCTGGTCAGCCTAGGTACCGACCAAGCCATCCTCGACTATATCCACACTCGGCAAAAAAAACCAGGGCACCGGTTTTGCTTGTCGCCCTTGAAAACAAAACCGGTTAGTTCGTATCTTTGGCGCTGCGCAACTACTTCGGTTCCTAACGGGGGGATGGTCCGATGTTGGCACTGACGCGTGAGTACGCGGAGACCTATCGACGCAGCGGGAGTGGTGTGGCTGACCTCCACCCCGCCCCGATCAGCGTTTTACCTGCTCAGCAGGGCTCGACCAAGCCTGGCCCCAGGCCCAGATCTGCCGCCCAAGAGCTGACCCACCTGCTCTTCGACCGCGACGACCGCGAGCGGGTCCACGGGGGGTGGCGGCGACTCCTCGCCGGCAAGGATTTCTCCTACCTTCCGGACCTGACTCCGGGAGAGCGGACGGTGGTTTCGTACGACCGTCTGCGGCTGGTCAACAGCACGGTCGACGATCCGATGGCGCTGGCGCACGACGCCCGCCTGCTGGCCGGGCTCCACGAGTGGGCCGGGTTCGTGGACGGGGGCCTGTGCACCCTGGCGAGCATCCACTACAACCTCTTCATGGGGAGCCTGCTCGACCACGATATCTACGGACGGGACCTGTCCACTTTCACCTCGATGCGGCGCATCGGGACCTTCCTGTGCACCGAGCTGGCACACGGCAACGACGTCGCCTCACTGCAGACCGCCGCCGTCTTCGACCCGGCAACCGGCGGCTTCATCCTGCACACGCCCAATCCGGGGGCGCGCAAGTTCATGCCCAACACCAGCCTCATCGGCGGTCCGAAGAGCGCCGTGGTGGCGGCCCGGCTCCTGGTCGACGGCGAGGACCAGGGCATCTTCCTGTTCCTGACCCCGCTGAGCAACCACGCCGGGCACCTGCCCGGGATCACCGTCCGCCAACTGCCACACCGCACGGGAACGCCGGTCGACCACTGCCTTACGTCCTTCGACCACGTATGGCTGCCGCGTGAGGCCATGCTGGAGGCCGACCACGGCCGGCTGGACGAGGACGGCACGCTGACCAGCGCGCTGGGAAACCGGCGCAAGCGCTTCCTGCGCTCCGTCAACCGCGTCACCATGGGCAAGCTCTGCATGAGCGCCGGCACCTTGGGCATGGCACGCGCCGCGCTGACCATCGCAGTGCGCTATGCGCAACACCGGCAAGTCGGCGGCCCGAAGACCGGCCAACGCATCCCGGTGGTCCGCCACCGCAGCCACCACAGCAGGCTGCTGAACTCCCTCGCGAACGCCTACGCCATGACCTTCCTGCACCGGACGGTGATGGACCGCTTCGTCGCGCACGACGAAGCGGAGCGCGAAGAGGTGGAGCGCCTGGTCGCCGTCGCCAAGGGCTGGATCACCTGGCAGGCGCGGGAGATCACGACCGAGTCCCGCGAACGGTGCGGCGCGCAAGGCCTGTTCCCGGCGAACAGGATCTCGGACCTGCCCGGGAACATCGAGGGCGGGATCACCGCGGAGGGCGACAACCTGGTGATCTGGGTGAAGGCTGCCGCCGAGATGGTCTTCGGGCACCAGGTGGACCCCATCAGCTCGGACAACCGACCGCCCGGCGAACGCGACCTGACGGACCTGCGTTTCCTGCGCGACCTGCTCGCCTCCGTCGAACGGACCTGGCAGGCACGCGCCCGCATCGCACTGCGCCAAGGCCCCTCCGGGGACCCGATCGGCCGCTGGAACGAGTCCTCCGGCGCCGCGCTGGAGATGGTCTCTGCCCATGCGGCCAGGCTGGCAGCCGACGCCTTCCTCGAGGCGGCGGGACAGGCGACCGAGCCCGCGACCCGCAAGCTGCTCACCAACCTGTGCTGGCTGTTCCTGCTCCAGCAACTGCGCCAGCACACCGGTGACCTGCTCGCGGAGCAGCGGCTGACGGTGCAGCACGTACTCGGTCTGCACGAGACGATCGACGCCGTCCTCGCGGAGCTCGCCCCGCACATGATGACGCTCGTGGACGCCTTCGACCTGCCGGACGAGTTCCTCGCCGAGGCCCCCATCGCCAACGCGGACTACCTTGACCACTACCAGTAGAGCCCCACTCCTGACCCGTGCACCGCGAGTCGCGCCGCTCGCGGTGCACGGGTGTCAGTGAAGGGAACGGGACAGCGCTGCCTCATGGGATGACTGCGCCCGTGTCGGCCCGATCAGGACGATCACGAAGCGAACCACCCCGTACCGCGCACCTTCCCCGACCACCTTCTGCAGTTGCCTGTCGTCCAGTGCGTAGACGAGCCCGCCGACCCCGCCGCGGGCGGCACCGTCCGGCCCGTCTACGGCCGCAGCTCCAGCATCGCCGAGGACATGGGGCCGCCCTCCGAACGCTCCGTCTTGCGCCCCTTGTTGCCCGGGGCCAGCGTCCGGGCGTCCACGGCCTCGGCCGGCGCCCCCGTCGCGTACAGCCCCTCGGGAGCGGTGTCCCGGTCGTGCGGCAGCAGCCAGAAGACCCGCCGGCGGAACGTGCCCGAGGAGCGCGAGGGCTTGGCCTTCGGCCCCAGCAGGGCGTACCCGACCATCCGCCCGTCGCGGTGGTACGCGGGCCTGCCGCGCCGGGTCGGCAGCCGGTCCAGGCTCTGGCGGACGTAGTCGAGCCGGCTGATGTCCTCCAGCCAGACGAGGTCCACTTCGTGGACGATCTCGTCTTCTGCGATGAGGGCGCTCATGCTGTCTCCTCGTCCGCGAGCAGGCCGATGCCCGGGTAGTACTTGCGCTGGTTGGACAGGATCATTTCCTTCGGCGACGCCAGTCCCACCACCTCGCGGACGCGTGCCGCGAAGGCCCGGGATGATATGGCCGGAGCTCCTTCATTCTGGCACCACGCCCTGTAGGCCGCGTAGAGCTGCGCTTGCTCCGCCCGCAGATCGGCCTCCAGGCGGCAGGTCTCGCCGATGAAGCGCCCGGTGTGGTCCTCGGTCTCCGCGTACGCCGTGGTCGCGATGCGGACGCGCTCGGGGCCCGTGAGGGCCCGGTCGCCGCCGAGGTAGCGACGGGCGCCCTCGATCAGCCAGTTGAGGATGCCTGGGCCCTCCTGCGTGACGAGCACGTCCGCCAGGTTGTCGATCTTGCGGTCGTCGGAGACGACCCGCTCGAACGGGATCAGCCGCATGCGCCGCCAGAACGCGAAGCCGCCGGTGCCCACCTCGGGCCGGTGATTGCCCAGCAGCCACATCTTGTGCGTGGGCTCGAAGCTGAAGAAGTCCTGCCGCATCCGGCGCGCTTTGATGCGGTCTCCGCCGGTGAGCAGTTTGACGCGGGCCTCGTCGAAGCGGTCGCCCGGTTTGACCTCGCTGCACACGATCACGCGGCGGCCGTGCAGCTCGGCGAGGTCGGTCGGGTGCCCCTCGTAGGGCCGGGACATCAGGAATCCCGGAGGCGCCGCGTCCGCGTAGTCCCCGAGCAGCTTCATCAGGACGTCCAGCAGTACGGACTTGCCGTTCTTGCCGGACCCGAACAGGAACGGCATGACCTGAGCGCCGACGTCCCCGGTGACGGAGTAGCCGAGAAGCAGCTGGAGGAAGTCGATCATCTCCGCCCCCTCCGGCCCCTCGCCGAAGGTGTCGGTCAGGAAGCGGCGCCAGCGCGGCGTGGGCATCGGCTGCGGCGCCGCCGAGGTGCAGCGGGAGTGGAAGTCCTTCGTGGGCTCGGCGGGTCGGATGTGCCCGGTCCGAAGGTCCACGACGCCTGCGGGCGTACAGAGTGCGTACGGATCGGCGTCCAGGCGGGCTGCGTTGAGCACCATGCCCGGGGCGGACTTCGCCTGGGTGAGCATCGCGTTCATCCCGCTGGTGCTGAGCGTGCGGCGGCGGTGCTGCTGGAGCGCGGCCGGGGTGTACACGCCCTGGGGGTCGGTGGTGGCGATGGACTCCGCGAGGTCTCCCGCGGACCACATGACGGTGTCGTCCTCGTCGATCTGCCAGCGGGTGCCGTCCCAGCGGAACCAGCCGATCCCGGGGACGTGCCGGTAGTCGTTGCAGTAGAGCTTGACGAACAGTTTGGCGTTGCCCCGGTCGGTGAGCGTGTCGGGCAGCAGTCCGTCCGCCGTCGCCTCGCCGTCGGCGGCCGCGGGCCCGCCCGCCGTCGCCGCCTCGCGGGCGCTGTCGGCCCCCTCCGGGTCCACGGGGTGCTCCGCGGACTCCTCGGACTCCCGGGGCGCCAAATCGGGCTGGGCGAGGATCTGCGCGGCGACGGCCTGTACGTCGAAGCCGGCCAGCATGCTGTCGTTTTCCACGCTCACCGGCTGCCTCGGAGGGGAAGCGGGTGTGCCAGGCCCGCGCTCAGCCCGCCGCGGATGATGGCGCGGCAGCGCCGCTCCTGACCGGGGCGGGCCTGCCCGGCCGCGGCCTCCAGGGCGCGCAGGGCGCCGGCCTCGGTGACGTGCCCCGCGGCGACCAGTCCCCCGGCAGTGTAGGCAGCACGGTTCAACTTCTCCGAGAACGCGGCCCCTTCGGGTACGGCGGAGCAGGCGGTCACCTCGGCCAGCAGGCCTGCCAGTAAACGGTCCGACGCCGCTCGTCCCCCGCCCGCCGCGATGACGGCCTGCCGGGCCCGGGGCGGGACCGGCCGCGGGCCGGGTACAGCCGCGGAGGGCAGGTGCCCGGTGCGCTCCAGTTCCCGGGCCAGCCAGGCCGGGAGCGGCGCGGGCATCCGGACGGTTCCCAGGGGCCGGTAGACCCCGGCGGCGGTGACGGTGCCCGGGGCCACGATGTACCCGCCGTGTGCCCGTACGTCGACCTGCCAGGCGAGGGCCCGGCCGCTGCTCGACCCGGCAGAGCACTGCCACCGGTGCCCGCCGTCGTTGCGGTACCACACGTGCAGGCCCCCGGACGGGGTCCGTACGCGCAGGGTCGACGAGTCGTCCGCCGGGCTCGTGGCACCGCGCAGAGCGGCCAGTACGCCAAGGGTGTGGAAGCCGTTGGCCAGCCCGGTCAGGTCGACCGCGTCGGCGATCGCGACGCCGGGCAGCAGCCGTTCGCGGCCCGGGAGTTCGCGCGGGTGCGCATCGATGTCGATGACGACGAGGCCCGCGGGGCCGGTGGCGACGCCGACCCCGAGGTCGGGGCGGGCACCCCACCACTGCCGGATCCGCCCGGAGTCGAGCGTGGCCGCGTGGAATCCGTGGCACCAGCGGCCCGCGCGGAGGCAGTCGCACATGCCCCGGTCGTGGCCCGGGGCGCGGCACGCGTCGCAGTTGCCCACGGGCGTCTTGCGGCCCGGCGCGAGGGGATGAACCGGCCACCCCCGGCGCGCACACCACGTGGCAGTGTTCAGAGGCTGCGATGCGACCGGTGCAGCTCTCGTGGACTGCCTTGGGTCGCTGCGCGAAACCCGCAGCTCAGCTGCCATTCACTTCCCCCATCAGCGACTGAAGCGACTCAACGCCCAAAATCAGATTATCGAAACAGCCGGGGGGTGAGAGACATATGAGCCAGAACAGATGTACGCGTCCTGGACGAGCCCCAGCGACCGAGCGACTGACCGCACAGCGACCCGGACTTCTTCGGTCGCTCGTTGAGTAGCTCACAAAACACCAGGCCAGAGGCCTGCGCAAGAAGAATCAGCGACTGAAGCGACCCAAGACCCGTATATATGACGCACACACACGCACGCACATGCACGTACGCGAATGTCTCCATATACCTGAACCTTGGGTCGCTTCAGTCGCTGTTCCCTCCTTCGCAGACCTCTGACCTGCATGTTTCCGCTCCGGTTCCGAGCGACCGAAGAGTCGCTCGGTCGCTTGCGTTCCGTCGCTGCCCCGGCGCCCCCGCCTTCCGGGCCGCTCAAGCCCCCCTGAACCGGGGCTCCAGCGGGAGACAAGCGGCTCCTGGTGAGCGCCCCGCCCCGGGCGGGCCCGCCCGGCACCGCCCTCAGCCTGCCTCCGGACCGAACTCCCCCGTCAGCAGGAGCTTCTTCTGCGGCTTGCCCATCGCGTTGCGCGGCACCGCCGAGACGAACCGCACCTCGCGCGGCCGTTTGTGCACGGACAGGTGCTCGGCGAAGAGATCCGTGAGCTCGGCGCCCGTCGCCCCCTCCGCGACGACGTCGGCACGGTCACGGCCCCCTCGGTGTTCACTTCCGCCAGGTCGCCCCCGGGCTGCGGCCCGCACTCCCGCCCACCGGGCACGGCCAACTCGGCGGCGTTACTCGCGAGGCGCTTGAGCTCGTGCACGGTGAATTGGACCTGGAATTCGGCGAACGACTGCAGTGGTCCACTCAGTGGCCGGCTTGCCGGCCGCGTTGCGGTCCGGGCTCCATTCGGCGGTGCACTTGCTGGTCGTCCCGGCGCGCCGGATGCGCTGCGCGCACATCGTCCTTCTTGGCGTGGCGGTCCGCACGGGTACGGGAGTCGTCGCCAGCCCTGCTGAACGCGTCCTGGAGGCGGCGCAGCCGGTCGGCGGTGAGGTCGAGGGCTTCCACGTCCGGACGCGAGTCGCGCAGGGCCCGCAGCGCCGTCATGTCGATCGCCTCGCCGGGTACGGCCGCCGGCTCCTGGTCGTCGTGTTCGGGGTCGGCGGCCGCGGGCGGGAGCAGCTGCTCGGGCGTCGCCGCCTGCTGGTGCCGGGCGATGTCGTACGCCCTGCCCCGCACAGCGGTGGCGATGGTGGTGGTGCGCAGCTTCTCGCGGACCACCGCACCGGCGAGGACTGCGGGTTCGTACTGGAGCGGGATGCGGGGGATCTCCCGCTCCCCCGCGTCCTGGCCCGGGGGCCGGAGTTCGGCCGGCTCACCTGGACCGGCCGGGGGGTGCTGGTCCGGGTCGGGGGCGGGGGTGGGTGGGCGGGGCCGGGCGGAAAGGTCGGAAAGGTCCCACCGGGCGGTGTAGAGGCGGTAGTCCTTCAGCAGGCCGATGGTGGTTGTCGGCTTGCTGATGTCCAGGCAGTGGGTGGAGATGGCGGTGGCCACGATCTTTTCGTCCAGGCCGGGTTCGCGGCGGCGGCCGCGCAGGACGAGGGCGAGGTGGCGGCGGGCTTCGGCGAGCGGGTGCCGGTGGTGGAAGCGGCCGCCGTCGTTCATCACGAACGGTGCGCGGCTCGGTCGCCGGCCCCAGCTCCGCGCAGACCTCGGCGGCCACGAGTTCGTTGTAGAGCGCGGAGGCGGCGACGGTGTTCTCGTACAGGGCCGTGGTGTGGGTCGAGCCCCACTTCTTGTTTAGGCGCTGCCCCTTCACCGACAGCAGCAGATGGTCATGGAGTAAGGGTCGACCTGAGCGGGCCTCGTGGTGGCGGAAGCGGGCGGCGACCTGACCGCCGGGGGGCCGCCCGCGGTAGATGCCGTCCTTGCCGTACCGGATCACCGCGACCTCGTCCTCGATCCACTCCAGCACTCGTACGATCGCCCGCTCGTGCGCGGCCTCGATCACCTGCCGGGTCTCCTCGTCCCCCAGCGCCCACACTCGATCACCTGCCGGGTCTCCTCGTCCCCCAGCGCCCACAGGAGGTAGATCGTCGGCTGCGGCCGGAACACGAAGTCGACCCCGGTGACCGTCACCTGGCGTCCGAGGGCGCCGGCCTTGAACGCCTGCTTCGGCGAGGCGCTGACGGCGAGCAGGTAGGCCTCGATCTGGTCCGCGTCGGGATGGCGGCCGCGCTCGCCGAAGAGGTTCCGCAGCTGCGCCTCGGTGACCTCCTCCCCCTGAGCTACACCTGCCAGCTACTGTTCCCCATCCTCAACACGCGCTACGCAGGGGGCTGTGATGCCAGGGGCATGACTGGCACCAGCTCCGTGAGCCGCGTAGCGCCCACGGTCGTCTGCGGCCCTGTCGGCCCGCGGTGCGGCCACTGCCGGTCTGTGCGGTTCCGTCTCCGCGACTTTGACACCCCTCCATTACGCCGTAATGACGCGCGATCGTCCAAGGTAACGCGTCACACGTGAAGTCGATCTTGAATGTTAGTAAGGTGTCATCATGTCTTCGACGCCATCAGGGGATCGGGAGAAAGTCGTCTCCAAGCTGCCCCCGTCACTGCAGCAACAGCTGAAGGTCCGCACAGCGCAGCTCAGCATCGACATCCAGCACGCCGTGGAAGAGGGGATCACCGCCTGGCGCGGCCTCGGGTCCAACCTCTCCCCCGTCGACACCGCCGGAGCCAAGTCCTTCTCGACATGGCTACCGGAAGGCCATTGGGACACATTCCGAGCCGACTGCACCCATCGGGGCGTCTCCCTCATCCAGGGACTCGCCCAGTCGGTGTCCTTGTGGCTGGAGACCCACCCCGCTCCGGGCGTGCAGCGCCCCTCGGTCGTGCGACGCATCGTCGTCTGCAACCAGAAGGGTGGCGTAGGCAAGACCGCGGTAGCCGCAGGGGCCGCCGAGGCCATGGCGGAGGACCCCGATGCCTTGCACCCCGTCGGTGTGTCCAAGCACTTCGCGCACGCCCTCGCCGAAGCCGACCCCGACGCCACTCCCGTGGAGTTGGAAGACCTCCCCGGGCTCGGCCTTCGTGTCCTCCTGGTCGACTTCGACCCCCAAGGACACCTCACCAAGCAGCTAGGCCATGACCTGCTGCCCCTGGACGGCGACAGCCTCACCAAGCACATGGCCGGCGACTCGCACGGAAAGCTCAAGGACCTCATCGTCACCGTCAATGACGAACGGTTCGGAGACAGGCTGCACCTGCTGCCCTCCTGCACGGACGCCTTCCTCCTCGACGTGAAGCTTTCCGGCGTACGCGCCCGCGAGGCCGCACTCGAACGAGCCCTCTCCCCCGTCGAGGCGGACTACGACGCCGTCCTCATCGACTGCCCCCCAAGCCTCGGCCTCAGCATGGACGCGGCCGCCTACTACGGCCGACGCCGCGACTCCGAAGCACCCGGCAACTCCGGCATCCTTGTCGTCGTCCAGGCAGAAGACAGCTCCGCCGACGCCTACGGCCTGCTGACCACCCAGATCGACGACCTGCGCTCCGACATGCATCTCGAACTGGACTACCTCGGCATCGTCGTCAACCACTACGACGCCCGCCGCGGATACATTGCCACCTCCTCGCTGGAGAGCTGGATGGCCATAAGGAACCCCCGGGTCGTCGGACTCATCGGCGACCTGAAGGAACAGAAGGAAGCAGTGCGGGTGAAGCAGCCTCTGCTCGCCTACGCACCTCAGTGCCCGCAGGCCGTCGCCCTGCGCGCGCTCGCACGGGAGATCGCATGAGCAGCAAGGCAGCACGACTGGGCATGGGTACTTCGTTCACGCAGACGCAGAGCGTCAGCGCACGACGCCAGGCCATCAACGCGGCAACCAGTGCTCCGACCGAAGGGGCGCTCCCACCGGTGAGTCTCCCGGTGAGTCTGATCAGCCTGAACCCGGCCAACCCCCGCACGACGCTCGGGGACCTCCGCGACCTCGCCGCCAGCCTTCGCGATCACGGTCAGAAGCAAGCGATCACGATCATGTCGCGCTTCTCGTACCTCGAAGCCAACCCGGAGCTGGCCGAGGAGCTGGAAGAAGGCACCGAGTACGTCGTCATCGACGGGAACTCCCGCCTGGCCGCAGCACGTGAAGCCGGCCTCAGCGACATCAAGGTCATGCTCGACGAGGATCTCGGCAACACCGCCGACGAGATTCTTGAGTCCTCACTCGTTGCGAACATCCACCGCCAGGACCTCGAACCGCTCGACGAAGCGCGTGTACTCCAGCAACTGCTGCAGAGCGCCGGAACTCAAGAAGCGCTGGCAGCCCGGCTTCACCGCTCTCAGGGCTGGGTTTCGCAACGTCTGGCCCTCCTCGGGCTGACCCCTGAGCTCCAGAACAAGCTGGTTTCCGGTGAGGAGCCCGCGGACCTGCTTCGCAGGGTCGGCAACAAGAAGCCGGAAGAGCAAGCCGCACACCTGGAACGCCTCAAGGAACAGAGGTCGGCAGCCAAGAAGCGGGTGCCGGCTCCCGCCCGGTCGGAACGGAAACCCACCGCTGAGGTTGCGTCGGAAGCCCCCGCGGCCGACGATCCCGACCCGTCTCATTACGCCGTAATGAAGACCGACGGCCCCCAGCCCACCGACACCGGCTCCGGCACGGACAGCGTGCCCTCTGCACGTGGGCCCGTGCTCATGCCAGGGCCCGTGAAGATGCCGTGGGCCGACGGTGCTGCGGCGATGGACATCGCGTTCATCAAGCTGACCCAGCACGACCAGCGAGCCCAGGCGATCGCCCACTACATCCATCTGGTCGGCAGTCCGGAGGCGTTCGCCGAAGAACTGCGGGCGAACACGAGCCTCGAATACCGACAGCGGCTGGCCGAACTGCTGGCGTAACCGTCTGCGCATACCGTCTCGGGGGTCCTTCATTACGCCGTAATGAAGGACCCCCGAGACGTGAACCACGCAGGACAAACAACCAACCTGCGGTACCGGTGGAACAGGTCAGGACGCTGCAGGGGGAGTGCAGCAAAGGCCCTCACAGCAGCGGCCCGACAAGGCCGGCTCCCGTGTAGACGATCGTGGGGGAGGCGAGCCCCGCTGTCAGACTGCCCCCAGCCGGGGCTCATCCGTGAACAAGCCAGGCGCTGCCAAGGCTGCCGGCTCTCATCGATTGCCCATGCGGCATGTCCAGCCGCGAGGCCTGCCGGTGCTACGAGGCCGCTCCACCGGAGCCAGTCATGGCATGTGAGACCTGTTGCCGATCTATGATCCCGGGAAACCCAGGCGCCAGGCCTCAGTGCTTGAGGCAGGATCAGGTAGATCGACATCAGGAGGACACACCAATGATCACCGCCACCCAAGGAGTGACGAGCACTTCGTCGTGCCCGGCCTGTGGTGGCGCGCTGGTCCGCGACGTCGGGCAGTTCATCGAACGGGGACAGATCCGCTGGGGCATCGAAGGACGGTGCCAAGCCTGCGCCCACGGGTGGTGCGAGATGGGGGCCGGCCCCGCTCCCGAAGAGATCAGGCAGGCCCTGCTGACCCAGCACGGGTCTACTCGCCTTCGCCTGGCGTCTGAGACCAATCTCGTTCCCGTGTTGCGCGCCCTTCGCGAGATGCGTCATCTGACACTGGGGGAGGCCCGGCTGATGGCCGCCGAGTTGAGTGGACCGGGTCTGGTCGGCACGTCCGTGGAAATGGCGCATCTGGCAGAAGGGCTTCGCCAGCGGTCCGTCTCCACAACCATTGATCCGTCGCCCGCCTGACCGCCCGCGAAGCACTCAGCTGGTTGACAGACGGCACTGGGAATCAGCGAGACGAGACGCACAGTACCCAATTCGGCAAATTCGGCAGTAAGAGGCAAAAAGCGACGCACAGAATGGGCCCTACCGTCGACGAACTCGGCAGGCCCGGTATGAATGGACCTTTGATCGCCCAGGAGGGCCGCAGGCGCCCTCCTGCGGCGCTCCAGGCCGTTGCACTGGGCGTCGGCTACGGCAAATGAGTGTCCTGGCGCCGCAGTGAGACCAAAGGCTCTGTCTCTGTAGTCAGCGTCGCCCCCAGAGGGTCTGGTGCAGGTTCGGGTGACAGTTTGGGTCACGCGGCTTGGAGGGCCGGTGTGGTCATGACGGTCTCGTATTCGATGGGGGGGTGCCCCTATCTGTTTCGTCAACCTGTGTGGGGTCGGCTTGTGAGGGTTGGTCCTGGTTCTTGGGAACGTCTCGCGAAGCGGGACGTTCCCGGTGGATCGGGTGTCTGGTGGGGAGGCCGGTTGCGGGCCGGGCTTCTCGAGCAGCTCTCGCAGCTTCGGCTCGGTGTTGGGCAGCCGCCTGTCGTGGACGGTCTTGCCCTGCCCGGTCAGATCATGGGGGTGGTGGAACTCCTTGCCCAGGTCAAGGCCGGCGACCGGCGGGCCGTCCTCGCCCTGGACGCGAACGGCTACCGCCTCGGACCACTGGCCGAGGCCCTCGCCGCGGGGCTGGACCCCGGCGCCCCCGGCCGCGCTGGCGTACAGGGAGCCGGATGAACAGCGCGCTGCGCGACAGTACCTCGGGCGCGTCCCAGACGGTGACCGCGGTCGCGCAGGCGCAGGTGGCGGGCCGCCCGGCCCTTGTGACCGGCGGGTGGAACGGGCGGGTGCGGGTGTGGGACCTGCTCAGCGGCCGGTCTGGACGGCGGCCAGGGCCGGGTCGGGTGACGGCACTCCGTGCGGATGCCGTGCCGCCAGGTACCGCCGGATGTCGGGGGCCGCGGCCACGATCTGCTCGTGCCCGGCGCACACCAACGCGCCGAGCAGAGCCGACTTCCCGGACCCGGGCGCCCCGGTAGCGATCCGCAGCCCGCCGGCCGAAAGGTCGTCGATCCAGGGCGCGAGCGCGGCCAACTGGCCTTCCCGGCCCACGAAGTGGTCGCCGACGCGGTCGGTGAAGTGCTCCACACCGGGGTCCGCGAAGTCCCGCACTGGCGCTGCTAGTACTCCAGCAGTACTTCGTGGCTTGACCTGGGGAAACGTCGAGCGGTGGGAGTGTAGCGGGCAGGATGCCGTCACGGACGGCTTCTGCCCG
>NZ_JBHYMC010000056.1:0-48188 GCF_042742535.1 Streptomyces sp. NPDC058880 | reverse complement strand
GCGCCGCCATTCGACGTCGTCAGCCCTTGAAGGTGTCCTTGATCTTCTCCTTGGCCTGCCGGGCGTTGCCCTTGGTCTTCTCGGCGCGGCCCTCGGCGGTCAAGCGCTCGTTGCCGACCGCGCGGCCCGCGGTCTCCTTGAGCTTGCCCTTGGCCTGTTCGGCCTTGGCCCGGCTCTTCTCCTTGTCGGACACGAATGATCACTCCCTGGAGCTCGGGGTACGGATGCGTCGTACATCGCGTCGTACACCCCGCTTCTGACCGCGATCCCCGGTGGCAAACACGGCCCGCCCGATTCCACGGGGACCGAAATGACCGCCCGGACCCGCGGTGGGACGATGGGGTGGCCGGGGGTGGGGCCGGGAGAGGGCGAGAGGGTGAGTGCCACCGTGGCGGAGCTGGACGCGTTCACCGACGTACTCGACTACCCCGTGTACGTGGTGACGGCGGCGGCCGGGGAGCGGCGCGCCGGGTGTCTGGTGGGCTTCGCCTCCCAGTGCTCCATCGATCCGCCCCGGTTCATGGTGTGGCTCTCCAAGGCCAACCACACCTACACGGTCGCCCGGACCGCCTCCCACCTCGCGGTGCACGCCCTGAGGGAGGACCAGAAACGCACCGCCGAGCTCTTCGGCGGCCGGACCGGTGACGACACCGACAAGTTCGCGCACCTCGCGTGGCGGCGGTCGGCACACACCCCCGCGCCGATCCTGACGGACGCCGCCGCCTGGTTCGTCGGCCGGATCGAAGGGCGCACCGACGGCGGGGACCACACCGGATTCCTGCTCGCTCCGGTCGAGGCGGGGCCGCCCGGCCCGGAACGGCCGCCGCTGCTGCTCCTCAGCGACGTCGCGGACCTCACACCCGGCCACCCGGCCTGACGGCCCGGCCCGCACCGGCCGCGCAGGGCCCGGATCCGCGTCGATCCCGTACGGGCGTCCGAGCCGCACGTGCCCGGCTCCCCCCGGACCCGAACGAGGTCCCGTCGCCGTGCCCGCCGGGGGAGAAGCGCCCCGGACCGCCCGCACGCGCTCCGCCCGACCGCCGACTTCCGGACAGGTGCGGCGGTCACCTCGTCGCCCCTGGTTCCCCATTCGCCCGCGCGGGTGAAAATGGGGGTCGGCCACGGACGTGTGGGGGGCGGCATGCCGGTGTTGCTCGTACGGGAGAACGGCCGCGTGCGCGGCTGGCCGGCCTACGTGGGCGCGGTCGGCCTGGGCGCGGCGGCCCTGGCCCTGGCCTCGCTGTGGACCAGCGGGGCATGGGCCACGGGCATCGGCGCCGCCGTCACCACGTTCTCCGGGCTGGCCGCCGAACGCCTGCAGCCCCGGCGCCGCGCGGCGCCGGGCGGGAACGCCGCCGCGAGCGGAGCGGACGTGCTGCTGCGCACCGCGGCGGGCCGCATCCCCACCCTGCGCCGGCTGGACCGACCCGAGCCGGCCGGCGCCCACCACGCGGACGGGCATCCCGCCGACGGGAGCCGCACCCCGGCCGCGCCCCCGGCGTACATCCGCCGGGACGTGGAGCCGCAGTTGCGCGAGGCGCTCGGCCGGGGCGGATTCGTCCTGCTGGTGGGGGAGTCCACCGCGGGCAAGTCCCGGCTGGCGTACGAGACGGCCCGTGCGCTCTTCCCCCGCCACGCCTTCGTCCGCCCCCTGGGCAGGGGCGCGCTCCCGGAGGCGCTGCGTGTGGCGGGCCAGCGGCGCCGGGCCGTGCTCTGGCTCGACGACCTGGAGGAGTTCCTCGGCGCGGGAGGACTCACGGCCACCATGCTGGCCGCCCTGCCGGTGCCGGGACGCCGGGTGGTGCTGGCGACCATGCGCACCCAGGAGTTCCGCCGCTTCGACGCCCGCGAGGAGAGCCGGCTGACGGGCTCCGACCGCGACGCCTGGCGCACCCAGCGGGACGTCCTCCGACAGGCGGAAGTGGTGCGGCTGGCCCGGCACTGGTCGCCCGAGGAGCGGCGGCGGGCCGCCGCGCACGGACAGGACCCGCGGATCAGGGCGGCGCTGCGGGCGGGCGAACGCTTCGGCATCGCGGAAGTCCTGGCTGCTGGACCGGAGTTACTGGCTGCCTGGCACAACGCCTGGGCGCCCGGCACCAATCCGCGCGGTGCGGCCGTGGTAGCGGCTGCCGTCGACTGCCGGCGCGCCGGGCTGCGCACCCCGGTGAGCCGGGACCGGCTGCGCGAACTGCACCGGCCCTACCTGGTGGCGCGCGGAGGCGGTGATCTCCAGCCGGAACCCTTCGACGAGGCGATGAACTGGGCCTGCACGGCCGTCTACGCCACCAGTGGGCTGCTCATCGGCAACTACTCCCAGGGATACACGGCCTTCGACTACCTCCTCAACGCGCCCGGCCTGCCACCGGTGCCGGAACACCTGTGGCAGACCCTCGTCACCAGGGTCACGCCGGCCGAGTCCTACGACATCGGCCTGCTGGCCCACCAGGAGGGGAGGCCGCGCCGGGCCGCCGAAGCGCTGTCCCGGGCCCGCCTGGGCGCCGTCCCCGGAGCCGACTTCCTGCTCGCCATCACGGTCGGGGACGCGGGACGCCCCCGCCGGGCCGCGGCCGACCTCGCCGGGATCACCCGGCGGCGCGAGGACCGGCTGGGCCCGGACCATCCGGACACCCTGGCCGCCCGCCACCAGCTGGCCTTCTTCACCGGTGAGGCCGGCAACCCGCACGCCGCGGCCGGCCGGTTCGCCGCCCTGGCCGCCCACGCCGGGGCCGTCCTCGGCGCGGACCATCCGGACACCCTGGCCGCCCGTCACGAACTGGCCTACTTCACGGGCGAGTCGGGCGCCCCGGCCGAGGCGGCCCGGCAGCTGACCCGGCTGCTCGCCGACCGGCTCCGGGTGCAGGGCCCGGACGAGCCCCAGGTACTCGCCACCCGGCGCAGCCTGATCTGGTACCGGGCCGGCGAACCGGCCCGCACCGAAGCGGAGCTGGCCGAGCTGCTGACCGACGCGGAACGCTGCCTCGGCCCGGACGACCCGCACACCCTCGCCGTCCGCAGCAGCCGTGCCGCCTTCACGGCACGGGCCGGCCGGGCCGCCGAGGCCGCGGCCGCCTGGGAGTCGCTCGTGGCCGACCGCACCCGGGTCATGGGCCCCGATCACCCGCACACGATCTACGCCCGCCTGGAATGGGCCCGGGCCCTGGCCGCAACGGGCCGGCCCGAGCAGGCCCGCACGCTGCTCACCCGGACCCTCGGCGACGCCCGGACCCTGCTGGAGCCGGGCCACCGCCATCTGCGCCTGGCCCGGGAGCTGCTGGCCGGTCTCCCGCCGGCGGGGCGGCAGCAGGCGTAGCCCGCGGGCCGTCCGCGCCGGGGGAGGGGCGACTCAGGCGGCGGCCGGCTGCGTGCGCTGCGCGAGGCCGGTGGCTGCGAGGCGCCCGCTGCGGTGCAGCCAACGGACCACGGCGGCGCACAGGGCGCCCAGAGCGGCCAGGGACAGCCACGGCAGCGCCGGCGCACCCGAGGACCGGGCCGCGTCGAGGGCCGCACCGGTGAGCAGGTTGCCCACGGTGATGCCGATGCCGCAGACCGTGTTGTAGAGCCCGTAGTGGGTCGCGACGAGACGGTCCCCGGAGAGCCGGATGATGGTGTCCATCTCGAACGGGTAGGCGATCATCGTGCCGAGGGCGAGCAGCAGGGCCGCCGCCACCGGCGGCCCGGCGGCGAGCAGCCACCGTCCCGCACCCCCGTCCGGCACCGGCACGGCCGCCGCCAGGAGCAGCGGCAAGAACGCGCCGCCCATCACCAGCAGGCCCCGTGTCAGCGCCCGGCCGGGCTCCGTGTGCGCCCTGAACCAGGCGGTCACCCGCGTCTGGAACAGGACGGTGCTCAGCCCCGACACGGCGAACAGCCCGGCCGTCACGGCCCCCGAGAACGCCCCGTCGCCGCCGACCCGCCGGACCTCCAGCGGCAGTGCCAGGTACACCTGGAAGGTCAGCACGTACGAGCCGGTCATCGCGGCCGCGAACAGCAGGAACGGCCGATTGGCGAGGATCTGCCGCCATTGGGCCCGTACGCTTTCCGGTGCGCCGCCGGGCCCCGTGCCCGCCCGGTCCGCCCCGCGTGCGGGCAGGCCGCGGATCTGCACGAGGCTCAGTACGGCGAAGATCCCGGCCGCCGTCAGGCAGGTGACGCGGAAACCGGCCCCGGTCAGCACCATTCCCACCAGCGGCCCGAGCAGGATGCCGGCCTGATAGAAGACGTTGAACAGGGCGAACGCCTCCACCCGGCGGTCGGCCGCGTCCGCGGCCAGGTAGGCCCGGGACGCCGGGTTGAACAGGGCCCCCGCCAGGCCGGTGGCCGCCGAGGCCGCCAGCAGGGCGGGCACGGAGTCGACGACTCCGAGGGCGGCGAAGCCGACGACGCGCAGCAGCAGACCGGCGACGATCATGGGTTTGTAGCCGAGCCGGTCGGCCAGGGTGCCGCCGATCAGGAACATCCCCTGCTGGCTGAAGTTGCGTACGCCGAGGACCAGGCCGACGAGCCAGCCGGCCAGCCCCAGCGAGCCGGACAGGTGCGCGGCCAGGTACGGCATCAGCATGTAGAAGCCGAGGTTGATGGTGAACTGGTTCACCATCAACAGCCGGACGGAGCGGTCGTAGGAGCGGACCTGCGTGAGGAACCCCTTCACCGGCCGGACCCCTCCGCCCGCTCAGGTGACCGGGGGGCCCGCTCCTCGGCGGTCAGCGGATCGACCACGGCGGCGCACCGCGTCCACCGGGTGACCTCCTTCTCGTCGACGCGTCCCACGACCTCCGGTTCGGCGGCCGGCGGGCCGTCGAGGAGCCCGTGGGCGGCGCAGTAGTCGTCGTCGTAGACGGTGCCGAGGTAGCGCTGGGGTCCGTCGGGGAAGACCGCGGCGATACGGGTGTCCGCCGCCCGGGTCCGGGCCAGCCAGCCGGCGACCAGGGCCACCGCACCGACGCTCCAGCCGCCCGTGGCGTAGTGCGAGCCCGCGAGCTGCCGGCAGGCCCACACCGCTTCGGACGGGGCCACCCAGTGCACCTCGCCGAAGTCGCCGTAGGCGACGTTGCGGGGGTAGATGCTCGATCCCAGCCCGCGCATCAGGCGGGGCCGCGCGGGCTGGCCGAAGATGGTCGAGCCGATCGTGTCCACGCCGACCAGTTCCAGTTGCGGGTAGAGCTGGCGCAGCACGCGGGAGACGCCCGCGGAGTGCCCGCCGGTGCCCACGCTGCACACGAGGACGTCGATGTGCCCCAGTGCGGTGGCGAGTTCGAGGGCGAGCGGTGTGTAGGCGGCAGTGTTGTCGGGGTTGTTGTACTGATCGGGACACCAGGATCCGGGATGCCGGGCCATCAGCTGCCGTACCCGTTCGCGTCGGGCCTCCTGCCACCCGCCGGCGGGGTGCGGCTCGGCCACGACGTTGACCTGGGCTCCGTAGGCGGTCAGCAGTTTGGTCATGGACGGCTCCAGACCCGGGTCGGTGACCAGGGTGACCGGATGTCCGTGGACCATGCCGGCCAGGGCGAGCCCCAGGCCGAGGGTGCCGCTGGTGGACTCGATGATCCGGGCGCCGGGCAGCAGGTCGCCGCGGGCGCGGGCGCGTTCGACCATGTGCAGGCCCGGCCGGTCCTTGATGCCACCGGGATTGAAGCCCTCCAGCTTGGCCCAGAAGCCGTGGCCCTCGGGGGCGAAGGGTTCGGACACGCGCAGGAGAGGGGTGTTGCCGACGAGCCCGGACAGGGCGGCGCCGCGGGCGGGCGGGGTGGTCTGCGTGGACGGAGAGGACATCTTCCTCGGCTCTCGTTCGTAGACGGCTGTTTCCGTGCACATCTCGTCCGTCTCCGTCGCGCCGCGGTGTCGGCCCGCGGGTGACGGAGTCGGACGGCGGCCTTGGGTCAAGGCCGCACGAACGGCTGCTAGATCCGCCAGCAGCAGATCCGGTTCCTGGTTCTGCGTCCCGTGAGCGCGGTGCCGGGAGACGGAGAGGCGCCGCGCCGCGCCGGGCCGGGCGGCGCGGCGGCGAGCAGCGCGAGGAGTACCGCGAACAGCACCGGGAAGGCGGCCGGGCGCTGCACCGCGACGTCGGGTACGCCGCGGGGCGCGAGGTGGAGGACGCAGGGGTCGTCGGGGTGGGGCACTCCCGGGGAGTCGTCGGCGGCGCTCTCGTGGTGGTGGACCGGGGCGGACGGCGCCGAGGCCTGCCGCTGGGACGGCGCGCCCTCGTGGACGAGGCAGCCGACCAGCGCGGCGGTGAAGGCGGACAGCGCGAGCAGCGCGGACAGCACGAGCAGCGGCCGTACGAGGGCACCCGTGCGGCGGGCGGAGGGGGAAGGACGGAAGGACACGGCTCCTCCGGGAGGTGCGTCGGACCGTGGGCGGGGACGGGGGAGCCCGGTACGGGCAGGCGGGTGGTGCCGTGGGGTCATGCGGAGTGTTCCGCCGATGCCCGGGGCACCGGTTGGCGCGCCCCCTGAACACCCGGGAAGGGTGAACGCCCTGGGCCGCGTGGCCCAGCCGGCCCGTGGCGGCGTGGAGACGGTCGAGGAAGGGTTGCGCATGTGGCGCCGTCCGCCCTCGTACCGGGCGTACTCCGGTGATCCCGACAACGCGCGAGGGTGCGTGCAGGCGCCGCGCGGGACGTTCGCGACACGGCCTAGAGGCGCAGCACTCCGTGCGCGGGCGGGAGCGGGGCGCCACAGGTCCGCGGGGTCGTCTGCGGCGGCGCGGAAGCGTCTGCCCGCCGGGCGCGCGTGGCCGGGCCGGCGCTCGCCTGCGGGTGGCCCGCGGGAGCCGTACCGCGCTCGGAGCGGCCGGGCATGCACTGCTCGGCCGGATGCGCGGCGGTGTCCGCGCCGAACACGAGGGCCTGCGAGGGCACGGCGGAGGCGGAGACCGAACGGCCGTGGTGCAGGTCGCCGCTCCCCGCGCCGATCCCGTGCGCGTCGAGCAGCCCGAGCAGGAGCAGGGCCGACCACAGGAGCAGCAGCGGACTCCGGCTTCCCCGGGTCCGCGGCGCGCCGGAGGACGACCGAGCCGTGATCATGCCGTGATCCTAGCCACCCGTGCGTGGTCGGCGGCAAGCGTGTCCGCGTGAATGGCTCGAAAGGGGCGGGGGCTCCGGCGGCGCAGGGGCAGCCCAACGCGGCACACGCCGCCTTCGCCCGGCCGACGGCTCCCCGCCCCGCCGACCGCGCGCGAGCCCTCCCGAGGGCTGGGGGACAGCGCTCGGCGCCCGGAAAACGCGTGGACCGCCCCGGCGCCCATACGGGACACTCCGACTCCTGTCCTGCCGGTCCGACCACACAGGGTTGGGGATGGATTCACCGAAATCACCCGAGAACAAGCCGAGCCGGGGCTCGGTCCTCCTCGCACTTCGCTCCTACGGACGCGAGCTGGCGCGCCTGCGCGGGCTGACCGCTCCGGCCATGCTGCTCCCGGCGCTGGGCAACATCGGCATCTTCTACGTCGCGCCGCTGGTCGTCGCGAAACTCGTCGGCCGGGTCGCCGACGGAGGCTCCGCCGGAATCGACGCGATGCTGCCCTACGTCCTCGGCTTCGCCGGCGTCCTGCTGCTCGCCGAGGTGCTGTGGCGGATCGGACTGCACTGCCTCAACCGCCTTGACGCCCGCGGCATCGAGCACCTCTACGTCATCGGAATGGACGAGCTGTTCGCGAAGGACGCGGCGTTCTTCCACGACAACTTCGCCGGGTCGCTGACCAAGCGCGTCCTGAGCTTCGCCTCCCGCTTCGAGGAGTTCGTCGACACGCTGACGTTCTCCGTCATGGGCAGCTTCGTGCCGCTGCTCTTCGCTTCCGTGGTGCTCTGGCAGTACGAACCGATGCTCGTGGTCGGCCTCCTCGCGCTGATCGTTCTGACGGCGTTCTGTGTCACCCCCCTCATCCGCCGCCGCCAGACCCTCGTCGCCCAGCGCGAGGAGGCGATCGCCCGGGTCTCGGGCCACGTCGCCGACAGCCTGATGAACATGGACACGGTGCGGGCGTTCGCCGCCGAGGGCCGTGAGGCCGCCGAGCACCAGTCCCGCGTCGCGGAGTCGCGGCGGCTGACACTCCGCTCGTGGGACTACGGCAACCTGCGCATCGACACGCTGGTCGCGCCCCTGTCCGTGCTGACGAACGTGCTGGGACTGCTGATCGCCGTCGCCCTCGGCGCGGGCGAGCATGGCGTGGAGGCGATCATCGTCACCTTCACCTACTACGCCAACGCGACCCGCATCATGTTCGAGTTCAACCAGATCTACCGGCGCCTGGAGAGCTCGATGACGGAGGCGGCGCAGTTCACCGAACTGCTGCTGGAGCCGCCCACGGTGCTCGACCCGGCGGTGCCGGAGCCGCTGCGCTCCGAGAGCGCCGACGTCCGGTTCGAACGGGTGGACTTCTCCCACGGCGGAGCGCGGCCGCTCTTCGAGGGCCTCGACCTGGACGTGCCCAGCGGATCGAAGATCGGTCTCGTCGGCCGGTCCGGCGGCGGCAAGACCACGCTCACCCGGCTGCTGCTGCGGATGACGGACGTCGACGGCGGCCGGATCATGATCGGCGGCCAGGACATCAGCCGGCTGCGGCAGGCCGACCTGCGCAGCCGGCTCGCCTACGTGCCCCAGGACCCGGCGATGTTCCACCGGACACTGCGGGAGAACATCGCCTTCGCCCGGCCCGGCGCCACCGAGGCAGAGGTCCGCCGCGCCGCCGAGGCGGCGCACGTCACGGAGTTCGCCGACGCGCTGCCGGACGGTTTCGACACCATGGTCGGCGAACGCGGCGTCAAACTGTCCGGCGGACAGCGCCAGCGGGTCGCCCTCGCCCGAGCCATCCTGCGCGACGCGCCGATCCTGCTGCTCGACGAGGCGACCAGCGCCCTGGACTCCGAGAGCGAGATCCTGGTGCAGGAGGCACTATGGCGGCTCATGGAGGGCCGGACCGCCCTCGTGGTGGCCCACCGGCTGAGCACCGTGGCCACCATGGACCGGCTCGTCGTCCTGGACCGGGGCCGCATCGTGGAGCAGGGCTCGCACCGGGAACTCCTTGCCGCAGAGGGCGCTTACGCGCGGCTGTGGAAACACCAGTCGGGCGGCTTCCTCCACGACACCGTCCACGCCACCGACCCCGAAGCGCGCTCGGGGCTCGACTGAACCGGGGCCGTGTCCTGCGGAGCCGGCGAGTCGCAAGTGAATAGTTTGTCCTGATATGAGTGTCGAGGCTGAAGGTCGAGAGGTCCCGGGCCGGCGGCGGCTGGCCCGGGCGGTGCTGACGGGCGTGGCCGCCGTGGGGGCTGGGCTGGTGGCGGGCTCCGCCCGCGTGCCCATGGCCGCTCCGCCCGGGGGCGGGGCCGGATCGAGGCCCACCACCCCCGAGTCGGCGCTGCGTGAACTGGTGACGGGAAACGGGCGCTGGCGGACCTACCACGAGCGCCATCCCGACCAGACGCGCACCGTGCGGCGCACGCTGGTCGCCGGCCAGCACCCGTTCGCCGTCGTCCTCGGCTGCGTCGACTCCCGGGTCCCGCCGGAACTGGTCTTCGACCAGGGCCTCGGTGACCTGCTCACCGTGCGCTCGGCGGGCGAGGTCCTGGACGAGGCGGTCCTCGGGAGCATCGCCTACGGAGTCCTGGAGCTGCGCATCCCGCTGGTCGTCATCCTGGGACACCAGTCCTGCGGGGCCGTCGGCGCAGCGGTGCGGGCCGCCGAGGGCGGACCGCCGCTCCCGGGCCACATGCAGTATCTGGTCGATCAGATCCGCCCCGCCATCGACCGGGGGCTCCGCGGCGCCGCGCGGATCGACGCCGCGATCACCGCGAACGTGCGGCTGGTGCGGGGGCGGCTGGCCGCGGAGCCCGAGATGGCTGCCAGGATCTCCGCCGGGGCGCTTGCCGTCGTGGGCGCCCGCTACGAACTGACCAGCCAGCGCGTACGCCTGGTGCACTGAGCGCCCGCCGCCCGGCCCGTGCCCCGCCGCCCGGCCCGTGCCCCGTGCTGCCGGCGCCGGGCGCCCGGGGCGCACCGTTGGCGTGGCCCTACTGTGAGGGCTGTGAAAAGCCAACCCGATACCGACGCGCACACCACCTCCGACGACGGCACCGTCCTGTTCCACGTCGAGGGACGGACCGGCGTGGTCACCCTCAACCGCCCCGGGGCCCTCAACGCGCTCACCCACACGATGGTGTTGCGGATGGCCGAGGCCCTCGACGCCTGGGCGGACGACGACGCCGTCGGGCAGGTGCTGATCCGCGGAGCGGGCGAGCGCGGACTGTGCGCGGGAGGTGACATCCGGGCCATCCACGACGACGCCAGGGCGGGGACCACCGCCTCCGCCGGCTTCTGGCGCGACGAGTACCGGCTCAACGCCCGTATCGCCCGATACCCCAAGCCGTACGTCGCCCTCATGGACGGCATCGTCATGGGCGGCGGCGTCGGCGTCTCCTCCCACGGCAGCGTCCGCGTCGTCACCGAACGCTCCCGAGTCGCCATGCCCGAGACCGGCATCGGCTTCGTCCCGGACGTCGGCGGCACCTGGCTGCTGGGCCGCGCCCCGGGCCGGCTCGGTACCCATCTCGCCCTCACCGGTGCCGCCGTGGGCGCCGCCGACGCGCTGCTCTGCGGGCTCGCCGACCACTTCGTACCCGCTGCCCGACTCCCGGAGCTGACAGCCGCGCTCGCCACCGCCCCCGCGGGCGAGGTCCTGCCGCGGTACGCCGCCACACCCGCCCCCGGGGTACTCGCCGGACAGCGCTCCTGGATCGACCGCTGCTACGCGGCCGGGACCGTCGAGGAGATCGTCCAGCGGCTGACCGACCAGGGCGATCCGGCGGCGAAGGAGGCCGCGGAGACGATCCTCGCCAAGTCCCCGACCGCGCTGAAGGTCACCCTCGCCTCGGTGCGCCGGGCCGCCGACCTCGGCACACTGGAGCAGGCGCTGGCCCAGGAGTACCGGGTCTCCTGCAACGCGCTGGCCTCACCCGACCTGGTGGAGGGCATCCGGGCGCAGGTCGTCGACAAGGACCGCGCCCCGCGCTGGTCCCCGCCGACCCTGACCGCGGTCACCGAGGCCGACGTGGAGCGGTTCTTCGCCCCGCTCGCCGAAGACCACGGGTCGAGCCTGCCGTAGCCCTCGGCGGGTGGGGCGCGGGCGGGAGCAGCCGCGCAGGCCTACGCGTCGGCGCCGACGTACTCCCGGAGGTGCCGGGCGGTCAGCGTGTCCGCCCCGGCCACCAGGGCGGCCGGGGTGCCCTCGAAGACGACCCGGCCGCCGGAGTGCCCGCCGCCGGGGCCGATGTCGATCAGCCAGTCTGCGTGCGCCATCACGGCCTGGTGGTGCTCGATGACGATCACCGAGTTGCCGTCCTCGACCAGCCGGTCGAGCAGGGCCAGCAGCTTGTCGACGTCGGCCATGTGCAGCCCGGTCGTCGGCTCGTCCAGGATGTACGTCGAGGACTTCTCCGCCATGCTGATCGCCAGTTTCAGCCGCTGCCGCTCACCGCCGGACAGGGTGTTGAGCGGCTGGCCGAGCCGCACGTACGAGAGGCCCACGTCCACCAGCCGCCCCAGGACGGCCCGCGCCTGGCCGCTGGGGAAGAACGCGTACGCCTCCGCGACCGGCATGTTCAGCACCTCGCTGATGTTCTTGCCGCGCAGCCGGTACGTCAGCACCTCGGGGGTGAACCGCCTGCCCTCGCACTCCTCGCATACCGTGGCCACCCCGGCCATCATCGCCAGGTCCGTGTAGACGAGCCCGAGGCCGTTGCACTTGGGGCAGGCACCCTCCGAGTTCGCGCTGAACAGCGCGGCCTTGACGCCGTTGGCCTTGGCGAAGGCGGTCCGGATCGGCCCCAGCAGCCCGGTGTAGGTGGCCGGGTTGGACCGGCGCGAGCCGCGGATCGGGGACTGGTCGGCCACCACCACCCCCTCGCGCCCGGCCAGGTAGCCGTGGATCAGTGAGCTCTTCCCGGACCCCGCGACACCCGTCACCACCGTGAGGACGCCGAGCGGCACGTCCACGCTGACGTCCTTGAGGTTGTGCAGGTCGGCGCCCTTCACCGACAGGTGGCCGCGCGGGCTGCGCACCGACTCCCGCAGTCGTGTTCGGTGTCCGAGGTGGCGCCCGGTGAGAGTGCCGGAGGCGCGCAGCCCCGCGACGTCCCCGCTGTAGCAGAGCTGCCCGCCCGCCGTGCCGGCGCCCGGCCCGAGGTCCACGACGTGGTCGGCCACGGCGATGACCTCCGGCTTGTGCTCCACGACCAGGACGGTGTTGCCCTTGTCGCGCAGCCGCAGCAGCAGGCCGTTCATGCGCTGGATGTCGTGCGGGTGCAGGCCGGTGGTGGGCTCGTCGAAGACGTACGTGACGTCCGTGAGGGAGGATCCCAGGTGGCGGACCATCTTGACGCGTTGGGCCTCCCCGCCGGACAGCGTGCCCGAGGGGCGATCCAGGCTGAGGTAGCCCAGGCCGATCTCGACGAGGGAGTCGAGCAGGCCCCGGAGGTTGGACAGCATCGGCGCCACGGCGGGATCGTCGATCCGGCGCACGAAGCCGGCGAGTTCGCTGATCTGCATCGACGCGCACTCGGCGATGTTCACGCCGTGGATGCGCGAGGACCGGGCGGCCGCCGAGAGGCGGGTGCCTCCGCAGTCCGGGCAGGAGGTGAAGATCACCGCGCGCTCCACGAAGGCGCGGATGTGGGGCTGCATGGACTCGCGGTCCTTGGCGAGGTGGAGGCGGGTGATCTTGGTGATCAGGCCCTCGTAGGTGAAGCCGTTGGAGCCGGCCTTGACCTTCACCGCGCTCTTGTGGAGGAAGTCGGCCCACTCCTGTTCGGTGAAGTCCTTGAGTTTGGTGTCGGGGGAGTAGAAGCCGGAGTTCGCCATGTTCTGCCAGTACCAGGAGTCCACGGCGAAGCCGGGGGCGGTGATCGCGCCCTCGTTGAGCGAGAGTTCGCGGTCGACCAGCTGGTCCACGTCGATGTCGGAGACCTCGCCGACGCCCTCGCAGCGCGGGCACATCCCCTCGGGGTTGTTGAAGCTGAACGCGCTGGACGTGCCGATGTGGGGCGTGCCGACGCGGGAGTAGATGATGCGCAGCATGGTGTAGGCGTCGGTGGCGGTACCCACGGTGGAGCGGGAACCCGCGCCCATCCGCTCCTGGTCGACGACGATGGCGGCGCTCAGGTTGTGCAGTCCGTCCACGTCCGGCCGGCCGAGGCTCGGCATGAAGGACTGGATGAAGGCGGTGTACGTCTCGTTGATCATGCGCTGCGACTCGGCGGCGATGGTGCCGAAGACGAGGGAGGACTTCCCGGAGCCGGAAACGCCGGTGAAGACCGTGAGGCGGCGCTTGGGGATGTCGAGGGATATGTCGGCGAGATTGTTCTCGCGGGCCCCGCGGACCTGGATGACCTGGTGGTTGTCGGCGGCGATGTGCACGGAACTCCTCGAGGTGCGGGGTCTCGGCTGACTCACTGCGCTTTACTCTATACGGTGTATTCTGTACGGCGTAGTGAATTGATGGAGTGTGTGCGGAGGCCGGGACATGGTGCAGGATCGCAGCGGGGCGGGAGACCCCGTCCGCACGCTGGAGCTTTTGTGGCGCGCGTCCGGACAGCCCGCGCAGCCGGGTCGCCGCGGCCCGCGGCAGGGCCTCAGTGTCGACGCCGTCGTCCGCGCCGCGACCGTGCTCGCCGACGAGGAAGGGCTGGCCGCGCTGACCATGCGGGCGCTCGCGCAGCGGCTCGGTGTGACGCCGATGACGCTCTACACGTACGTCCCCGGCAAGGCCGAGCTCCTCGACCTGATGCTCGACGACGCCTACCTGCGGATGGAACGCCGTCCGGCGGACCCGAAGGAGCCCTGGCGGGCGCGGGTGACCCGGGTCGCCGAGGACAACCGGGACCTGATGCTCCGCCACCCCTGGATCACCGGCCTGGCCGTCACGCGTCCGCCGCTGGGCCCCGGGGTGATCGGGAAGTACGAGCACGAGCTGGCGGCCTTCGAGGGTATCGGGCTCACCGACACCGAGATGGATGCCGCCCTGACCCACCTGCTCGGCTTCGTGCACGCCAACGCGCTGGCCGCCGCCGACGACGCCGACCACAACAGCCGCCTGAGCCAGGAGGACTGGTGGGCCGTCAGCGCGCCGCTGCTGGAACGCGTCCTGGAGCCCGACCGCTACCCCCTGGCGGCCCGGGTCGGCACCGCGGTCGCCGGCTACCACCCCGGGACGATCTGGGCCTTCGGCCTCCGATGCGTCCTGGACGGCCTCGCCCACCGCCTGTCCTCCCGCGCCGCCCCGTGAGCCGTCGTCCGGCCCCCGGGGCGCCGGGGCGCCGACGGGCTGGTGGGGTGACCCGGTGAGCCTCCGCGGACGTAACGGCAAGATCCGAAAGAGACGGCCTAGCGGTAGCCGGTGGTGTCCGCAGGGTGGCCGGGATCCTGGACTTCGACCAGGTAGCGCCAGGCGTCGGGGCGGCTGCCGTCCAGGTCGGTGAAGCCGTAGACCCGTGCCAGCCGGCCGCTGGAGAGGGACTGGCCGTTCCAACGGGACACCTCCGGGTCCGCGGCGAGGGCCGCGACCGCGCGGCCCACGTACGCGGGGGTCTCGGAGATCGCGAAGTGCGGAACCTCGGCCAGCGCGTCCCGCCAGTTCTCCTCCCGCACCCCGAAGGCGTCGAGCATCATCTCCGAGCGCAGCCAGCCCGGTGTCAGGGCCACCGCCGTTGCCCCCCGTGGACCCAGCTCGTGCCCCAGGGCGAACGCCATCCGCAGCACGCAGGACTTGGCGATGTCGTAGAAGAAGGAGACCCGGTAACGGGTCGCGTTGTAGTCGGCGGTGCCGTCCGTCATCTCCACCACCAGGCCACCCGGCTCGCGCAGCAGCAGCGGCACCGCGAAATGGCTGGTGACGGCATGCGTCTCCACCGCCAGTCGCATCAGCCGAAGCCCCTTGTCCAGGTCGTGCTCCCACACCGTGCTGTCCCACTCGAAGAGCAGCTCCCCGCCCCAGATGTCGTTCACCAGCACGTCGAGGCGGCCCTGTTCGGCGTCGATCCGCCGCACCAGCGCCTCCACCTCACCGGGCACCAGATGGTCGGCGACCACCGCGATCCCCCGGCCGCCCGCCGCGGTGACCAGCTCGGCGGTCTCCTCGATCGTCTCGGGCCGGTCGTACTCCGAACGCCGGCCCGGGGTGCTGCGCCCCGACACGTACACCGTCGCGCCCCGCGCCCCCAGCTCGACCGCGATGCCCCGGCCCGCGCCCCGCGTGGCGCCCGCGACGAGGGCCACCCTGCCGTGGAGACCTCCGGTGCCTTCGAGAGCCATGCAACGACCCTACGGCGGCCGGCCCGCCCGTCACCCGCCCAACACGCGGGTTCCCGGCCGGGACGCCGGCGGACCACCCGCCGCAGCGCCCGCCGCACCGGCCGTGAGCCCGGCCCTTCACCACCCCCTCTCCCTCACCGAGACCGGCCGCCTGCACGGGCCGGGTACCGACTTGTCCAACCAGCCTTCGGGGCAGCACTGTTGACCGAGTCCCGTCCACCAGGTCAGGAGAACCGGTTTGTCCTCCCACGCCGCACCCGTCCCGCAGACTCCGTCCGGCCCGGACGCCCCGTACGTGATCGACCCGGCCGGAGGCTGCCCGCACGCCCTCAACGCCCGGCTGCGCGCCGAGCACGGGGCCGTCGCGCAGGTCGTGCTCCCCGGCGGAGTGCCCGGAGCGGTCGTCCTGGGCCATCACGCGCTGAAGGAGTTCCTCGCCCACCCCGAAGTGGCCAAGGATGCACGGCACTTCCCCGCCCTGCACGACGGCAGCATCCCCCGCGACTGGCCACTGCGGGCCTTCGCCGACGCCCGGGGCATGCACACCGCCGACGAGGACGACCACCGCCGTCTCCGCGCCCTGGTCGGCAGGGCTTTCACGGCGCGCCAGGTGGAACGCCTGCGCCCGCGCGTCGAGGAACTCACCGCCGAACTCCTCGACGACCTGGACCGGGCCGCCGCGGAATCGCCCGATGGGGTCGCCGACCTGCGCGAACACTTCGCACTCCCGCTCCCGATGAGCGTGATCTGCGAACTGCTCGGCGTGGACCCCGGGCACCGGGCACGCCTCCACCACCTGTCCAACAAAGTGATCATCGCGACCGACACCACCCCGGCCGAGGCGATGGCCGCCGTACGGGAGCTCGTCGAACTCATGGGCACGATCGCCGCGACCCGCCGGGCGGAGCCGGGCGAGGACCTCACCAGCGCCCTGATCGCGGCCCGCGAGGACGACGGCGACCGGCTCAGCGAGGCCGAACTCGGCGGCACCATGCGGCTGATGCTCGTCGCGGGTCACGAGACCACCCTCAACCTCATCAGCAACGCCGTCCGCGCTCTGTGCACCCACCGCGACCAGCTCGCGCTCGTCCTGGAGGGCGGGGCGACCTGGTCGGACGTCGTGGACGAGACGCTGCGCTGGGACGGCCCCGTCAGCTGGTTCCCCTTCCGCTACCCCACCCGGGACCTGACCGTCGGCGGCACCGTGATCCCGCAGGGCACCCCGGTCCTCGCCGGCTATACCGCGGCCGGCCGCGACGAGGACGTCCACGGTCCGGACGCCGACCGATTCGACATCACCCGCCCCACGGCCGCCCGCAGCCTCTCCTTCGGGCACGGCGCACACTACTGCGTGGGCGCCCCGCTGGCCCGGCTGGAGGCCACCATCGCGCTTGAGCGGCTGTTCACGCGCTTCCCCGACCTCGACCTCGCCACCGCCGAGGTCGAACTGCCCCACCAGCGCAGCTTCATCGGCAACAGCGTCGAGGCCCTGCCGGTGCGCCTGCACCGTCGCTGACCCGCCGCTGTCCGCCGGGACCGGCCCCGGCGGACAGCGGGTCGGTGGGTCAGCCCAGGGACAGGGGGCGCTCCGGGGCCAAATGGGCGGCGATCGCCTGGAGCACGTTCGAGCTGGCGTTCCGGACGGTGCTGCCGCGACCCTGGGTCGCCACCGTGGCGATGGCGAGCTTCCGGGACGGCAGGTAGGCGACCGTACCCGCGTAGCCCGCGAAGGACGGGTTCTGCAGGATCCAGGTGTTCTCCACGGGCAGCCCCAGGGCGAACCAGGCGTTCCCCTTGATCTTGACGACCGGAGTCAGCTGGGCCTTGTGCGACTGGGGGGTGAGCAGCTTCCCCTCGCCGATCGCGGTGAAGGACTTCGCCATGTCCTCCAGTGTCGAGGTCATCACTGCCCCCTCCGCCACGGTCCACGACGGGTCCCAGTAGGTGGAGTCCTCGAACACCCCCCGCTCGTTGTCGAAGCCGTGCAGCACCGGCGGGGGGATCTCGGCCCTGGACGAGATGTCGGTCTGGGTCAGGCCCATCGGCTCAAGGACCTTCTCGCGCATCACCTCCCCCAGAGGCCTCTCCTCTACCCGGGCGATGATGTCTCCCAGGAGCACCCAGTCGGCGTGCGAGTAGGCGAAGCCCGAACCGGGCGGCCGGGCCATGGGCCTGGACATCGCGATCCGGACCAGCTCCTCTCCGGTCCAGTGCCGGAAGGGGTTCTCGTAGAGGGCGTCGATGAAGGCGTCGTCCGTGACGTAGTCCGCGTATCCGGCGGAGGCGGACGCCAGCATCCTCAGCGTGACCTCGTCCGCGTGCGGCAGGTCGGGGCGCCAGCGGGAGAGCTTGTCGTCGAGCGTCACCCTGCCCTCGTCGACCAGCCTGAGCAGCTCGGTCGTCATCAGGGGGATCGCGACCGACCCGATGCGGAACCGCATGTCCGTCGTCGCGGGGAAGCCCGTCATCGTCTCCCCGGCCGCGGCGGCCGACACCCGCTCGCCGTCGACCCACACCCCGGCCATCGCGGCGGTGAGCCGGTAGGTCTTCAGCGCGTCCGCGACCTGCCGCTCGACGAACGCCTCCGTGTCGGCCGGCAGGCACGTGCCGCCCCGCGAGACCTGGCCCGCCGGGCACTGCCGGGCGGCGCTCTCGGCGCGACCGGCCGGGTAGCCGCCCGCCAGGGCCGCGCCGAGCATGAGAGCTCCCACACAGGCGAGGGTGAAGGTCCTGGAATGTCGCACGGCGTGCCCCCCTTGCGGGTCGAAGACGAAGGTCCCCCGCCTCGCGATTGCAGGCCTCGTCCCGGCAGGCTAACCGGCGGCCCCACCCGCCGCACGCGGGAGGCGTTCCGCGAGTGACGTCCGCCGGTGACGTCCGCCGGTGACGCGGACGGCGGTCCTCCGGGGCGCCGGCCGGGCCCGGGCGCGAGGCGGTCAGCCGGGGTCCGCGACGCGGACCTGCACCGCGTGCCAGCCCGTTGCCCCGTCCGGCACGGTTCCGCCGCGCACCCCGGTCTGGACGGCGCCCGTACCGTCCGTCGCCCGGACCTCCAGGGTGTGCGGTCCGGCCGTCGCCTCCCACGGCCACACCCACTGCCGCCAGGTGTCCACGCCGTCCGCCGCGCCGAGCCGCGCCTCCTGCCAGGGGCCGCCGTCCACCCGTACCTCGACCCGGCGGATCCCGCGGTGCTGCGCCCACGCCACCCCCGCCACCGCCACCCGGCCCGGCCGCACGGCCGCGTAGGGGCGCGGGGTGTCGATCCTCGACTGGGTCTTCACCGGGGCCCGCTGCGCCCAGGACCTGCGGACCCAGTACGCGTCGTACGCCGCGAAGGTGGTCAGCCGCAGCTCGGTCAGCCACTTGCAGGCGGAGACGTACCCGTACAGGCCCGGTACGACCATCCGGACGGGGAAGCCGTGCGCGAAGGGCAGCGGCTCGCCGTTCATCCCCACGGCCAGCAGCGCCTCCCGGCCGTCCATCACCGTCTCGACGGGCGTGCCCAGCGTCATGCCGTCGACGGAACGGGCCACGAGCTGGTCGGCGGGGCCGCCCCGGGAGGGGGGCCGCACCCCGGCCTCGCGGAGCAGGTCCGCGAGCCGTACGCCCAGCCAGCGCGCGTTGCCCGCGTAAGGTCCGCCGACCTCGTTCGACACGCAGGTGAGGGTGATGTCGTGCTCGACCAGGGGTCGGGCGAGCAACTCCCGCAGGCCGACGGTGAGGGGACGCGGGACCCCCTCGCCGCGGATGCTCAGCCGCCAGGTGTCGGCGTCCACGCGGGGCACGACCAGAGCCGTGTCCACCCGGTAGAAGTCCCGGGCGGGGGTGAGGAAGGGGCCGACGCCGGGCACCCGCAGGTCCGCACCGGCCGGCACCGGCGGCGCGGGCACGGCAGGCGGGGGAAGGACCAGATCGGCCCTGGAGGCGGTCGCCCCCGCCGAGCCGTGGGCGCCAAGCCGCCGTCCGGCGAGGCCGGCCGCGCCCGCCGCGGCCAGGACGCCGACGACCAGTCGCCCGAAGCCGCGCCGGTCCATCGCCCAGGCACCGCCGGGCGGCGCCCCGCGCGGCCGGGGCCGGGTGGCCGCGGTGATCAGCACCCACAGCACACCGGCCGCGGCCAGTCCGCCGACGAGAGAGGGCAGGGCGTCCTTCCAGGAGGCCGCCGGCCGGCTGAGCGCGGCCGCCGCCCCCAGGAGCCCGAAACCGCCGGCGACCGCGATCCCGGCGGGCAGGCTGCGCAGGGCGAGCAGCCCGGCCCCGGCCGCGATCGCGGTGAGCGCGGCGACGACACCCGCCGTCAGGACCGTCTTGTCGGCGGTGCCGAACGCGGCGATGGCCCACTCCCTGACGGCGGCGGGCGTCAGATCGACGACCGCGGAGCCCACCGCGGTCACCGGGAAGGACTCCGGCCGGACCACCGCCGCGACCGGCTCCGCCACCGCGAGGCCCGCGAACGCGGCGACGACGCCGCAGACGGCGCCCGCCGCCCACCGCCTCCCGGAACCGCTCCGTCGTGCCCTCACACCGCCAGTCTGCCCCGGGGCCCGGCGCGGCGCGTCGCATCCGCGGGGGAGCGGCGCGCGTCAGTGCACGGGCGCCGGCGGCACCCAGCGCCCGGTGCGCGGCGCCTTCACCCCGTAGTCGTCCTTCAGCTCCGCGGGAATGGCGTGGTGCATCACCCTGCCCCGGGTCAGGGAGGCCAGCTCGAAGCCGGAGAGCAGCGAGCCGGCCCTGTCGAGCGCCCATTCCGCGTACGGGCTGCTGTCCTCGATGGTCTCCAGCAGCCCGAGGAACACCGGAACCGCCTTCGCCGCCGTGTCCCAGGCGGTGCGCGGGATCTCCAGCCAGTCGCCGATGGTGTCACCGACGAGGAACCGTACGGTGGCGGGGACCATCGGGTCGAAGAAGGTCCCCGGGACCACGTCCTCGTACATGCGCATCAACTGGGCGTTGAGGCGGACCCCTTCGGGCGAGGGGCCGAGGTTGCGCAGGAGGTAGAGGTCGCAGTAGTCGCGGGCCTCGGCGAGGGTCTCCGGCACCGCCGACATGTCGCAGCCGAGCATGGCGCCGACGACCCGCCACGCGTAGAAGTAGGCCTCGGCGCCGTCCTCGCTCATGTGGATGCCGAGCCGGTGCATGGCGTCGAGGACCAGCAGCGAGAAGCAGATCTGCCCGCCGATCATGTCCTCTTGGCAGATGGGCACGCCGTCCTTCTCGACGTCCCAGTGGCCACCGTGGCGCAGGTGGTGGCGGACCGCCGCGTGCAGCAGCCGTACTTTCTGCGCGGCGGGGATGAACCTGCTGCCCTCCGCGAAGGAGTTGGTCTGCATCAGGTAGGTGACGAACTGCCCGGTGTTGGCCATCCGGCGCGAGGGGTACGCCATGGAGTGCGTCGAGGCCAGCAGCCGGGAGAGCCGCGGGACGGCGTAGGTCGCGGGCATGGCCGCGAAGGACAGGCCGGTGTTGATGTGGGCCGCGTTGTCCATGAAGAACAGCCTGGCCTGCTCCATCACGTCCCAGTCCACCCAGGACGGGGGCATGGCGGTCGCCTCGAAGTAGGCGCGTGCGGAGGCCGGGAGTTGCTCGGGAAGCTTGTCGCCGGCGGTGGTGAAGAACCGCATGAGGGTGTTGAGGTCGCCGACCTCCTTGCGGCGGAACATCTCGGCG
The DNA here is from genome assembly GCF_042742535.1 of Streptomyces sp. NPDC058880. Lineage (NCBI taxonomy): Bacteria > Bacillati > Actinomycetota > Actinomycetes > Kitasatosporales > Streptomycetaceae > Streptomyces > Streptomyces sp. NPDC058880. Next base: position 27,219 of record NZ_JBHYMC010000056.1, on the reverse strand, counting down.
ACGGTCTCGTCGGCGAGCGGATCACCCTGCGTGCTCAGGGCGTCGAGGGCGGCGTGGTCGTAACGGGGCCGCGTCGGCGCGGTCTTGGATGCGTTGGCGTTCACGTCGGTCGTCCTTGTCGTGTCATCGGGCGCGGCGGGCGGGAGGCGGGGCGACACGCCCTACAGGGCGCGGTCGGCGGCGGTCGCGGCCAGCCCGCCCAGAGCGGACCGGGCCTCCGCGGGCATCGGGGCGAGGTCCAGCGCGGCCCCGGCCCGGCCGATGCGCTCGCGGATCATGTCCTCCACCTGCTGCTTGGCCCCGCACCGCTCCATCAGCTCGCGCACCGAGGAGGCCTCTTCCTCGCCCAGTTCCGGATGGCCGACGAGCTTCGCGAGCATGCGGCGGTCGTCGGGCCCGACGGCCGCCACGGTCAGCGCGAGCAGCGCCGTGGGTTTGGCGTCCCGCAGGTCGTCCAGGTTGGACTTGCCCGTCCGGGCGGGGTCGCCGAACGTCCCCAGCAGGTCGTCGCGCAGCTGGAAGGCCTCGCCGAGCGGTAGGCCGTAGCCGGAGAAGGCGTCCAGCAGGGCGCCGGAGCCGCCGCCGAGGGTGGCACCGAGGTGCAGCGGCCGCTCCACCGTGTACTTGGCCGTCTTGAAGCGGGCCACCTCCAAGGACTCCGCCACCCGCGGTTCCCGGCCGTCTCGCGCCGCGGTGCGCAGCACCTCCAGGAACTCGCCCGCCATCGTCTCGCGGAGCAGGGCGGACCAGAGCGGGACGGTCCGGGCCAGGTACGCGCCGGGCAGCCCGCAGCAGGTGAAGACGTGTCCGGCGTACCCCATCAGCAGGTCGCCGAGGATCATCGCGAGGGCGGTGGAGCGCTGCCCGTTCGCGGCGAAGGCGGCGTGCGCGGTGGGCTGGCCGTGCCGTATGCGGCTGTCGTCGATGATGTCGTCGTGGGTGCAGGCCGCCGCGTGGACGAGCTCCATGGCGGCCGCGGCCCGGATCACCCCTTCGCAGTCGGGCTGGCCCGCCGCCCGCCACCCCCAGTACAGGAAGGCGGCCCGGATGCGCTTGCCCTGTGCCAGTGAGCGGCGTAACTGCTGGGAGAGCGGCGTGAGTTCGGCGTGCAGTCCGAGCAGGGCCCGCTCCTCCTCGTCGGCCAGCCGCCCGAGCACCCCGTCGATGCGCTCCTTGAATCCGGTGTGGTCATGCACAGGGGCGACCCTCGGAAGTGCCCTGCTGCGCGACCCGCCGGGCCATGGTCTCCAGGTAGTTCTCGCTGCCCATTCCTGCCCGACGGGTGGCCAGTTCACCGCGCTTGCGCAGTTCCACCACACCGTCGGTGAGCAGTTCGCGCAGGTCGGCCCGGCGCAGCGCGCCCTGTGCGCGGTCGGCTGTCTGCCGCAACTGGTCGAGGGCCAGGTCGGCCACCCCTGCGGCGAGCAGCGTGAGCAGTTCCAGGGACGAGGCGGCGGAGCCGGTGCCCGTGGGCCGCTCCTGCTGCCGGCGGTCCTGTTCCCGCTGGTAGGCGCTTGGGTCGTGTTCGGTCTGGGACATGCTCGGGTGCCCTCCTGGTCGCGTCGCGCCGCGTGGCATCGGAAGGGGCGGCCACCGGATCGCTCCGGCGGCCGCCCCTGCTCTTCTCCGGGCCAGTCAACCGAGTGCCGTGCCGGTGCGGCCTACCGCTGCCGACGATCTCCCTCGCACGAGCGCCGACTTTCCTCCTGGCGGGTGATCGTCCTCGCATCGGGCCGTCGTCGCCGCGGCAGATGGGGTAGGCCGCTGGGGTAGGCCGCGCCCCGCTCGGCCGGCGGCCGCCGGCGGGAGGGCCGCCGCGACCGCGGCCGCCAGCCGGTACGGGTCCCCGCTCGGCCGGTCCGGATGCCGGGTGGTCCGCCGGGCCCACTCCTCCTCGAAGGCGTGCCAGTCGATCTCCCGTGGCGCCGCCCCGTGCACCAGCGCCTCGTCCGGCGTCGCGAAGTAGGCCGTCCACCGCCGCGCGTACAGCTCCGAGATCAGGCCGTTCCATTCGCGGTTGGCGTAGTCGTGGTGATCGCGCCGGTGGTGCCGGACACCGTGAAGGTGTCAGGCTCGGCCGCGGGCCCGGGCACCAGGGTGAACTGCCGTGCGTGCCGTGGGAGCAGCGGCTGCGGTTCCGGCTGGGGCCCCGGTTCGGGCCGAGGCCGTGGTTTCGCGTGGCTCATGCGGGGGTCCGGGCCTCAGACCGGCAGGGACCAGGCCTGGTCGACCCGGTGGTCGCCGCAGGGCGCCAGCCGCAGCCGCTCCGCGGGTGCGTCGGGAGTGGTGGCGGCTTGCGGCGCGGTCAGGCACAGGCCGCTGACCTCCTCCACCAGGGCTCCGTCCCGGCGGTGGAACCAGCTCTGGCCGGGTTGGGCGTGCTGTCGGGGCGCGCAGTCGGCCAGTTCCACGGAGCCGTTCTCGCCTGCCGAGAGGCATTCGCCGGCGAGCCGCAGGCGGGCGTCGTCGCCCAGGAACCACCGCTGGTCGGGGGCTCCGGTGCAGGCCCCCATCACGACCGCGCCGACCCCGGTGGTGTTCGCTCCGTCGGCGCAGCGGGCGCCGTCACCGACGATCTGCCCGGTCGGCACGGCCTCGGCGCAGCCGCGCGGGGTGAGCCGCCACACGGCGGTGTCATGACCGGCCAGTTTCCCGGTCAGCGCGTCGGACACCTCGCTGCGCGCACCGCTCCACAGGTCCTGGGCGTCAGCCGTGCAGGAGGGCAGGCCGATCTCGTCGAGCGGGACGCGGATGTCGCGGGTATTGGCGGAGCGGTTGAGTACGGCCACCGCACGGTCGCCGTTCGCGAGCGGGCGGACCAGGATCTCGAAGGTGGCGTTGGAGGAGACCACGGCGCCCTGAAGGCCCATCGGGTCCTGGTCCAGTGCGATCATCCGGGTGTTGCCGAGGGCGGCGAGCCCTTCCGGGGTCAGCTCGGAGACGTCGGAGGACAGGATGAACGGGGCGGCCATCATGGCCCAGAGGGCGACCTGGCTGCGGCCCTCGGCGGCCGTGAGGCCGGGGGCGCCGGCGAGCAGGAAGTCGGGGTCGTTCCAGTTGCCCGGGCCCGCGTACCGGCCGAGCCAGCGGTTGTAGCCGTAGTTGCCCAGCACCGAGTTCCACCGGGAGGTGGTGGGCGCGGCCGGGTTGTAGACCTTGATGTCCTTGCCCTCGCGCCACAACTGGCCGGTCTCGCCGACCCAGCCGAGCACCTTGTGCCAGTCGGAGCCGCCCCACTCGCCCTGCTGGAAGTAGGCGGGTGCGGAGGCGGACAGGACCATGTCCCGGCCGCTCTCGCGCAGGGCCTTCGCGACGCCGTTGTAGGCGTCCCGGTAGGCCTGTTCCTTGGTGCGCCCCGGAGGCACCCACAGGTTGCAGCCGTCCATCTTGACGTAGTCCACCTTCCAGGAGGCGAACTGCCGTGCGTCCCGGGCGTAGTGGTCGGGGCCGCCGCCCTGAGGGGCGCCGCTGCCCGGGTACTTCTCGCAGGTGAGGGAGCCGGCGTCCTGGTAGATGCCGAACTTCAGTCCTCTGGCGTGCAGGTACTCTCCGAGCCAGGCCATGCCGTGCGGGAACTTGGCGGTGTCGACGACCAGGTTCCCCCGGGCGTCGCGGCTCTTCGTCATCCAGCAGTCGTCGACGGTCACCGTGTCGTAGCCCTTGGCGGCCAGCCCCGTGGACACGAGCGCGTCGGCGTTGGCGACCACCGTGGCCTCGTCGATGTCGCACATGTAGTGCGCCCAGTTGTTCCAGCCCATGGGAGGCGTGAGCGCGAGCGGGGTGTCCGAGGTCGCCCGCGGCTCGGCCGCCGCAGGGGCGGGGGAGAGCGCGAGGGCGAGGAGAGCGGCCGCGGTCAGACAGGGGAGCGTTGCGCGCAGGCGAGGCGGCACGGGGTCTCCTTGACGTGGGGGCAGTCGTGGGCCCAGTGCAGCGAGCAGGCCACCCGGTGTCAACGTATGTCGGTGCTTGTCGGCCGATGACCAGCAATATGGCTGCGATTGATGTCACACGAAAGAGGCGATACACCGTATGATACGTTGTATCAATGCCGAGGAGATCCGACGCCCTGGACCGCGCGACCCCCGAGGCCATTGCCGTGGCCGCCCTTCGGATCCTCGACGAAGAGGGGCCGCAGCGGCTCAGCTTCCGCACCCTTGCCGACCGCCTCGACGTCTCCCACGCCACCGTGCAGCGCCGCTGCGCGGACCTGGCCGGACTGCTCGACCTGTGCACCGAACACCTGGCCGCGCAGCTCCCCGAGATCCCCGCCGGCACCGACTGGGCGCAGGCCGCCGAGCAGCGGTTCCGCGCGCTGTACCTGCTGCTCACCGCGCACCCCGGGCTCCTCGTGCTGCGCGGCGGCCGGCCCTGGCTCGGTCGGCAGCTGCTGGCCCGGCTGGTCGAGCCGGCCCTCGCCGACAGCATCGCCGCGGGGATGACCGTCACCGAGGCGATCACCGCATACCGCCGCATGTACCTGCTCACGCTGGGCAGTGCGGCCTTCGTGGACCACCGCGATCCGGCCACGGCCACCTCCGCCTCGCGCGCCGCCCTGGCCGCGCTCGATCCCGAGGACTTCCCCGTGCTCAGCGGCGGACTGTCCGACGTGCTGCCGGCCCTGACGGACCACGAGGTGTACTACGGCGCCCTGCGCCAGCTGATCGAGGCCGCCCGGCCCACCACCTGATGGGGAGACCGACCATGGAACGTTCGCAGCACCTCGACCACGCCGCCGTGCGCGCCGCCGCCGCGCGGATCGAGGGCGAGGTACGGCCCGTCACCGTGGCGCCCGCGGCCGACGGCCTCTGGTACGCGCTGGAGTACCTCCAGCACACCGGCAGCTTCAAGGCGCGCGGCGCCCGCAACTTCCTCGCCGCCCACCACGACGCCGGCACTCTCCCGGCCGCCGGCGTCACCATCGCCTCCGGCGGCAACGCCGGACTGGCCTGCGCCTGGGCGGCCCGTGCGCTGTCCGTGCCCGCGACGGTCTTCCTGCCCGCCAACGCCCCGCGCGTGAAGGTGGAACGGCTTCGGGGCTACGGGGCCGACGTCCGGCTCGTCGGTGACCGGTACGCCGAGGCACTCGCCGCCTGCCAGGAGTTCGCCGCCGCCAGCGGGGCGCTGAGCAGCCACGCGTACGACCACCCGCTCATCGCCGCCGGGGCCGGGACGCTCTTGGAGGAGATCCGCGACGCCCTGCCCGGGCTGGACACCGTGGTCGTCGCGGTGGGTGGCGGCGGACTGTTCGCCGGCGTGGCCACCGCCGCGCGCGAACACGGTGTACGGGTCGTCGCGGCCGAACCGGAGAACTGCCGTGCGTTGAACGCGGCCCTGCAGGCGGGCCGGCCCGTCGACGTGGCCGTGGACTCCGTGGCGGCCGACTCCCTGGGAGCCACCCGGGTCTCGGCCGACGCGATGGCGGCCGCGCAGGAGGAGAACGTGACGTCGGTCCTGGTGTCCGACGAGGCGATCACGGCGGCCCGGCGCGCCGTATGGGAGGACTACCGGATCGTCGTCGAGGCGGGCGCGGCCACCGCCCTGGCAGCGGTGCGCGAAGCACCGCAGCCGCTGGGCAAGACGGTGGCCGTCGTCCTGTGCGGGGCCAACACCGACCCGCGGGACCTGACGGACCTGACGGACCTGACGGACCCGGCGGCCTGACGCGCCGGGCTCGGGAGCCGGGGCGGCGCGGGACGGTCAGGCGTCGCCCCCGTCCCCGCTCGCGCGGACGACCACCACGGTGCTTGCGGAGTGCTGTACGACCTGCTGGCTCACCGATCCCAGCAGCGCGCCCTTGAAGCCCCCGTAGCCGCGAGTCCCGACCACCGTCAGGTCCGCCTCCTTCGACGCGTCCACCAGGACTTGTGCCGGCGGGCCCTGCTCGACGCGGCGGAAGACCGGCACCCCGGGAGAGGCGCCCACGGCCGCGGTGACGGTGTCCGCCAGCTTCCGGCGGGCCGCCTCCTCGGCCGTCACCGCCTCCTGCTCCGCGAACTGGGCCTGTGCCATGCCGACGGCGAAGGGGTTGCGGTTCCACTCCCAGGCCATGACGGCGTGCACCCGGCCGCCGGTGAGCCGGGCCTGCTCCACGGCCCAGCGCACGGCCTCCCCGGAGTGGGAGGAACCGTCCACGCCGACGACGATCAGAGGCTCGGTGGTGTGCTCACTCACGATGGTTCCTCTCGTTCCGCCCGGAAGGTCGATCTTCTCCCTGTATACACGGAGCGGTCGGCCGACCTCGAACGACGATCGTCGCGGCGGACGGCGACTTTCGAGGACAGCGCGCGGCCCCCCGCCCTTGCGAGGGTGTGAGCGTCCAGGCGATCACCGCCGGACGCGAAGCGACTTGGAGGAACGGGCGTGGCTCAGCGCAAGGGTTGTCTGATCGGCTGCGGCGTGGCGCTGGTGCTGGGTATCGGCGCCGTCGTCGCGGTGGTCTTCGGCGTGGCGAAGATCGCCGACGTGGCCGACAAGAGCCTGGTCGACCCCGTGGTCTACGAGGGTGTGAAGACCGGTGACGCGGAGGGCGACGTCCGTGCGAAGCTCCCGTCGGGCGAGAGCTTCGTCAAGAGCGCCCTCAAGGACGGCGGGCCGGTCGAGCCCGAAGGCAGCACCTGCGCCTGGTACCTCTCCACCGCTGACGCCGAGGCGGGCCAGGAGACGGTGCTCCGCTTCTGCTTCAAGGACGGGAAGCTCGCGGAGAAGACCAAGTACCCGCTGAAGTAGCGGGTCAGGCGCCGCCCGGGGCGGCGGGCGCGGCGAGGGGGGCCGCGTTGCGGATGTCACGGGGTGCCCGACCGTCCCAGCGCCGCACCGCCCGGCGCAGCGCCCGCATGTCGCTGTACCCGACCCGGGCCGCGATCACCTGAAGCGGTAGATCGGTGGTCCGCAGCAGCTCCATGGTCCGCTCCTCGCGCACGGATTCGACCTCCTCGCGCCAGGTCGTGCCGAGCTCCCGCAGACGCCGTTGCAGCGTGCGTGGGCTCATCGCCAGCCGGCCCGCCACGTGCTCAAGGCTCACGGTGTCCTCCCGGAAGGCCCCGGCGAGAACCATCCTGAAGCTGTCCTGCCAGAGCACGACCGGCTGGGCGGCCGCCAGGGTCAGCTGGGCCTGCTGCACCAGGAGGCGGTCCAGACCCGGTTGCGCCTTGGGCAACGGCGCCCGCACGTCGTCGTCGTGGAAGGTGATGGAGTTGTACGGCGCCCCGAAGTCGATGCGGGCGGTGCCGAAGAGCTCCGCCAGGCGGCGGTGGCCGGCGGGCGCGCCGTGCGACACGGACACGCGCAGCGGGACGAGGGGCCGCCCGGTGGCGGCCCGCGCCCGGGTCAGGAACATGGCCAGGGCGAACCAGTCGATCGCCTCCACCACGTCCGGCCCCCAGCTTCCCGTCGCGTGACGGATGGTGAAGCGGCACCCGTCCTCTTCGATGAGGAGCCTCTCGTGGGCCGGGTCGCCGATGACGGCGCTGTACTCCACCACCTGCTTCAGGGACTCCCGGAGGCTGGGCCCGCTGGTGATCAGATAGTCCCACAGGCCGAACGTGCCGATCGGTGCCTCTTCGGTGAGCAGCGCGCCGACCGTGATCCCCGGCTCGGTGAGCGTCAGCTCCTCCCACACGGCCAGCGCCGACGGGGTCGAGACCCGGGCCAGGTCGTTGCCCAGCACCTCGGGGCCGAGGTCGTGGAACCGGGCGAACCTGCCCATGTCCCCGCCCGACCGGCGCAGGGCGTCGACGATGAACCTCGCGAGATGTACGGATACGGTGCCGTGGGCGGGAGTGGGCTGCATAGGGCGGGTGACACTACCAGTCGGGCCCGCGCAACTCCGTGCAGAACCAGCAGCCCGGCGCTCCGGCCTCCCCGCCCGGCCTGAAACGCGCCCCCGGCGCCCCACCGCGGCTTCTGGGTGGCGCCGTGGGTCCCCTCACTGACGCGCGCGGGTCCTTACGGGCGCCGGGGGGACCTGCCTACGGTGGCGGCGATCACGGGGACGCGGATCGACGCCCGGCCCCGCACGTGCCGTGATCCCCACCAGACTCCGAGTTGAAGGGTCCGACGTGACGTTCTCACCTGCCCACTGGCAGAGCCGCCTCGACGCGTTGCGCACCGCCCACCGTGTTCCCGGCGCCACCCTGGCCGTGTTCGCCGACGGGCGCATCCACGAGCTGGCGAGCGGCCTGCTGCACCGTGGGACAGGGGTGGAGGCCACCACCGACTCGGTGTTCCAGCTCGGCTCGATCGCCAAGATCTACACCGCGACGCTGGTCATGCAGCTCGTCGACGCCGGCCGGCTGGACCTGGACACGCCCGTCGCGGACATCCTCCCGGAGTTCAGCCCGGCCGCCGCCCCCGGGGCGGGCAAGGAGATCACCGTACGCCGGCTCCTCAGCCACACCGCCGGCCTCACCCGCGATTTCACCTACGACAGCGGGCGCGGCGACGACTGCCTGGCCTTGTACGTGCGGGCCGCCCGGAACGTGGCACTCGACTGCCCGCCCGGCAGCGCCGTCTCCTACAGCAGCGTCGGCTACGGCATCCTCGGCCGCATCGTCGAGGTGGTCACCGGACGCACCTGGGACCAGGCCCTGAAGGAACGGATCGTCGCCCCCCTGGGCCTGACCCACACCATGACCCTGCCCGAGGAGGCCCTGGCCTTCCGCACGGCGATGGGTCACCTTCCCGGCGACGGGCCGGAGCCCGAACCGGCGCCGGCCTGGGACATGATGCCCCGCTCGGCCGGACCGCACGGGCGTGTCCTGGCGAGCGCCGCCGACGTGCTGCGCCTGGCCAAGATGCACCTCGACGGCGGCGCCACCACGGACGGCACCCAGGTCCTGGGCGCCCGCGCCGTCGCGGCGATGCAGCGGTGGGAGGTCGACGTCCCCGACCGGTGGACGGTCGGCGCGGACGGCTGGGGGCTGGGCTGGTCGCTCTACGACTGGAACGGAGTCCCCGGGTACGGTCACGACGGCGCCGCCCTCGGGCAGTACGCCTGTCTGCGCGTCGTGCCCGGCGCAGACGTCGTCGTCGTCCTGCTCACCAACGGCTCCGCGGGCCGCCGCCTGTGCGCCGACCTCCTGCGCGAACTCCTCGCGGACGTCGCCGAGGTCCGCATGCCGCCCCCCTTCATGCCGCCCGCGCACCCGCCTGCCGTCGACATGACCCCGCTGCTCGGCACCTACCGGCGCGAGGGCGTCGTCATCACGGTCGGCCTCGCCCCCGGCGGCACCCCGCACCTGCGCTACGAGTTCGCCGACGGCATGCGGGACTTCTCGCCGGCCCTGGAGATGGACCTCTTCCCGCTCAGCGCGACCGTCTTCGCCGCACCCGGCACCGATCCCTCCTTCGGCGAGGGCTGGGTGCCCGTCGTCTTCGCCGCCCTCGTCGACGGCACCCCCTGCTGCTACATCGGCATGCGCTGCGCCCCCAGGACGGCCTTCGGCTAACGCCGTGCGGACCGGGCGTGCGGGGCGAGGCGGGTGAGTGCGCGCCGGGAGGAGAGGGGCGACATAGAGTCAACACCGGCGTCCGCGCTGCCCCCCGCTCGAACCGGCACCGGCATCGGCGGGCCGTGCGCTGAAGCGCATCAGTGCAGTTCGGGGGTATGGAAATGCAGTAGGCCTGCGCTCCCTCCGCCACGCAGCGGGATACGGTACCCGTCGTCCTCGGCCAGCGCCGACCGGGCCTCGTTGACGAGGACTTCCTTTCCCGCGACGGTGGGCACCGCCTCCGGCGACGCGGCCGGACTTCTGCGAAGGCGGCGACGATGACCCGTTCGAATCCGACCCGTGCGGCTGTGGCCGCACTGGTGGCCGGCGCCCTCCTCTCGACCGGCGCGTGCGGTCTCGGCGGCGCCGGGAACGGCAAGGAGGCGCAGAGAACGGGCCGGGTCGCCGGTGAGATCACCTTCCGGACCCTCCAGCTGAAGCCCGCCTTCACCGGCTACGTACAGGCCGTCATCGACGCCTTCGAGAAGGAGCACCCCGGCGTCCAGGTCACGTGGGAGGACGTGCCGGGCGACGGCTACAACGAGAAGCTCGTCGCCGACGCCCAGGCCGGCGCCCTTCCGGACGTGATCAACCTGTCCACCGACTCCTTCCAGCTTCTTGGCGACCGGGGCCTGCTCGCCGACGTCGCCAAGCTCGACGGGGACTCGGCCCGGGAGTACGTACCGGGCGCCTGGGAGCAGTTCAAACTGCCGGGAAAGGGCGACAGCGTCTACGCCTACCCCTGGTACGTCACTCCGGAGATCCTCACCTACAACCGGGAGCTCTTCGAGCGTTCCGGCCTGGACCCGGCCGCACCGCCGACCAGCGTGGAGCAGTTCTTCGACTACGCCGAACAGATCGCCGCCCGGTCCGCAGGCCGCTACTCGGCCTTCATGGCCGATCCCAAGGGGCGGCTGCCCGGCGACTGGCAGAAGATGGGCGTCCCCCTGCTCAGCCCCCGGAAGGACCGGTTCACCTTCGACACCGGCAAGGCCGTCGAATGGGTGGAGCGGATGAAGGACCTCTACGCCAAAGGCGCGATGCCCAGGGAGTCGCTGCTGACGTCCGACGACATCAACCAGCTCTACGGCAGCGGCAAACTCGTCTTCGGCCCGGGTTCTCCGGGATTCGTCAAGGACATCAAGCAGAACGCCCCGCAGGTCTACGCCAAGACGCACGTCTCCGGAGCCATCACCGGCCGGCTCGGCCACATCGGCATCTACGCCCAGTCGCTCGGCATCAGAAAGGACACCGAGCACCCCGACGCGGCGGCCGAGTTCGCGAAATGGGTGACCAATGGACCCAACCAGGTGGAGTTCTCCAGGAGGGCCACCATCTACCCCTCCAACGCCCAGGGCCTCGCGGACCCGTTCTTCTCCGACCGGGGTGACGGCGATGACGCCGAGACCCTCGCCCGCGCGGTCGGAGCCGAGCAGCTGAGGACCGCCGCCCTCGACGCCAACACCCCGGTCCAGTGGACCAACCAGGTCGGGGACACCGTCGTACGGGAGGTGCAGAAGGCGATCCTGGGCGAGCAGGACGCCCGGACGGCGGTGAAGAAGGCAGAGGACGCGGCGAATCGGCTCCTCGCGGACGCGGCCCGCACGTGACGTCCGTCGGTACCCGCCCGCCCGAGGCGGACCCGCGCCGCGGCCGAGCACCGCTGCGGTCCACGGAGGCCGACAGCGGTCTGCCGCACCGCAGCCGGTGGACCCCGTACCTCTTCCTCGCGCCCGGTCTGGCGATGGTGCTGCTGTTCAGCCTCTGGCCGTTCGTCAACACCGTCGTCCTCTCCTTCACCGATGCCCGGATCCTGCGCGGTGGCGGTTTCGTCGGCCTCGACAACTACCGGCGGGCCCTCGCCGACCCCGACTTCTGGGTGGCGACCGGCAACAGCGTCCTCTACCTCCTGGTGGTCGTGCCCTGCCTGGTCGTCCTGCCGCTGGCCCTCGCCGTACTCGTCGAGGCCCGGATCCCCGGGATCGGCTTCTTCCGCTCCGCCTTCTACACCCCGGTGATCGCCTCCGCCGTGGTCGTCGGGCTGATGTGGCAGTGGGTCCTGCGCAGCGACGGCCTCGTCAACACCGTCTTCCAGCGGCTCCGCCTGGTCTCCGAGCCGGTCCCGTTCCTGACGGACAGCACGATGCTGCTGTTCTCCGCAATGATGGTGACCGTGTGGAAGGGCCTCGGCTACTACATGGTTTTCTACCTGGCCGCCCTCGGGAACGTTCCCGCCTCCCTCCACGAGGCCGCCGCGATCGACGGCGCCGGTCCCGTCCGCCGCTTCTTCAGCATCACGGTCCCGCAGGTGAAGCCGATGATGCTGCTGGTCGGCACCCTCTCCGCCATCTCCGCCCTGCGCGTCTTCACCGAGATCTACATCCTCGGCGGCGAGAGCGGAGGGCCCGGCGGCGGGGCCCGCACCCTGCCCTTCCTCATCCGCCAGGTGGGCCTCGGCTTCTCCGGCGAGACCGGCTACGCCAGCGCCGTCTCGATCCTGCTGTTCCTCCTCACCCTGGTCTTCAGTCTGCTGGGCCGCCGTCTGACGAAGGGGGACGAGGGATGAGCCCGGCATCCTCCGGCCGCGCCCGCCCGTCCTCCGGCCGCGCCCGCCGCCGGCTCGGCCCGGCCGCCCGCTACGGCACCCTGCTGCTCGTGCTCGTGGTCATGCTGGGCCCGATCGTCTGGCAGTTCCTGACCTCGATCCGCGGCCGTACCGAGAACGTGTACGACGGCGTGCTGCCCACGCAGCCCACCCTCGACAACTACGTCCGCGTCGCGGAGTCCTTCCCCCTGCTGCAGTACGTCGGCAACACCCTCGTCGTCGCGGTCCTCGCGGTCACCTCGAACATGCTCTTCGCCGCGATGGGCGGGTACGCCCTCTCCCGCGCCGGCTGGAAGGGCCGCGAGGTCGTCTTCACCGTCCTCGTCGCGACCCTGATGTTCCCCTTCGAGTCCGTGATGATCTCGATGTTCCTCACGATCCGCGAGATGGGCCTGATCGACACCCTCGTGGGCGTCTGGCTGCCCGGAGCGGTCTCCGTGCTCAACATCATGATCATGCGGGCGGCCTTCCTCGCCGTGCCCAGGGAGGTCGAGGAGGCCGCCGTGCTGGACGGGGCGGGCGAGTGGACCCGCTTCACCCGGGTGTTCGTCCCCTCCGCCAGAGGAGCCCTGGCGGTCGTCTGCATCACCAGCTTCATGGGCGCCTGGGACGACTTCCTGTGGCCCCTGCTGGTCCTCACCGACAGCGACCACTACACCCTCCAGCTCGGCCTGAAGACCCTGGCCGGCGCCACCACCGTCAACGACCAGCGGCTCATCGCCGCCGGCGCGATGGCCGCGCTGCTTCCCATGGTGCTCCTCTTCTTCGCCCTCCAGCGTTTCTTCTTCAAGGGCGTGGGCGAGGGAGCCGTCAAGCTCTGAACCGGACCCTCCGACGAACCAGCAGGCCCGACGCACCGACTGCGGGCCCCCGTACCGACCGACCACCACCTCCGGGAGCAGCTGCCATGCATGACGACCGCGGCATCACCGAACACCGCCTCCGCCGGGTGCTCCACGAGCGCATCAAGCCCGCCGTCCACTCCAGCTCGCTCCCGCTGACCGTCGAGCGCTGGGACGCCCCGGGCGAGCCCGTCCCCGTCGCCGAGGGCCTGGCGGCGCCCTACCAGCCCTGCGCGCCCGGCGACGCGTGGGGCCCGGCCTGGGGCACCACCTGGTTCAAGGTCACCGGAACCGTCCCCGCCGGCTGGGCGGGCCGAACCGTGGAGGCCGTCCTCGACCTCGGCTTCGACCGGATGATGCCCGGCTTCCAGTGCGAGGGCCTGGTCCACCGGGCCGACGGCGGCGAGATCAAGGCCCTTAACCCGTACAACGACTGGGTGCGCGTGGCTGACCGCGCCGAGGGCGGCGAGCGGATCGAATGGTACGTCGAGGCCGCCTCCAACCCCGTCCTCGTCGAGCACCGACCCTCCTACGAGGGGGACGCGCGCACCAGTGACGACCGGCCCCTCTACCGCCTCACCCGGATGGACCTCACCCTCTTCGAGACCGAGGTCTGGGAACTGGTCCAGGACCTGGACGTGCTCTACGAGTTGATGATGCAGCTGTCCGTCGACGACACCCGCCGCCACACGATCCTGCACGCTCTCGGAGACGCCCTGGACGCGGTCGACCTGACCGACGTGCCCGGCACCGCGGCCGCCGCCCGCGCCCGCCTGGCCGGAGTCCTCGCCGCCCCCGCCCACGCCTCCGCGCACCGCATCAGCGCGGTCGGCCATGCGCACATCGACTCCGCGTGGCTGTGGCCGCTGCGCGAGACGGTCCGCAAGGTCGCCCGCACCACGTCCAACATGGTCAACCTCATGGACGAACACCCCGGTTTCGTCTTCGCGATGTCGCAGGCGCAGCAGCTCGACTGGATCAAGACCCACCGGCCCGAGCTGTTCGAGCGGGTCAAGAAGAAGGTCGCGGACGGGCAGTTCGTGCCGGTCGGCGGCATGTGGGTGGAGTCCGACACCAACATGGTCGGCGGCGAGGCGATGGCCCGCCAGTTCCTCTACGGCAAGAAGTTCTTCCTCGACGAGTTCGGCATCGACACGCACAACGTCTGGTTGCCGGACTCCTTCGGCTACACCGCCGCCCTGCCGCAGATCGTCAAGCTCTCCGGCTCCCGGTGGTTCCTGACCCAGAAGATCTGCTGGTCGCAGGTGAACCGGTTCCCCCACCACACCTTCTGGTGGGAGGGAATCGACGGCAGCCGCGTCTTCACGCACTTCCCGCCCGTCGACACCTACAACTCCGATCTCGGCGGCGCCCAGATGGCCCACGCCGCCCGCAACTACCGTGAGAAGGGCCGGGGTTCACGCTCCCTGGCACCCTTCGGCTGGGGCGACGGCGGCGGCGGCCCCACCCGCGAGCACCTCGCCCGCGCCCGGCGCCAGCGCGACCTGGAAGGCTCCCCGCGCATCGAGATCGAACGGCCGGACGTCTTCTTCGAGAAGGCCCGCGCCGAGTACGCGGACGCACCCGTCTGGGCCGGCGAGCTCTACCTGGAGCTGCACCGCGGCACCTACACCTCCCAGGCCAAGACCAAGCAGGGCAACCGGCGCAGCGAATCCCTGCTGCGCGAGGCCGAGCTGTGGGCGGCGACCGCCGCCGTACGAGTGGCCGGGTACGCCTACCCGTACGAGGACCTGGAGCGGATCTGGAAGACGGTGCTGCTCCACCAGTTCCACGACATCCTGCCGGGCTCCTCCATCGCCTGGGTGCACCGCGAGGCCCGCGAGACGTACGTTCGGGTGGCCGAGGAGCTCCGGGGGATCACCCTCGGCGCGCAGCGGGCGCTGGCGGGGGAGGGCGCCGAGGAACTGGTCTTCAACTGCGCCCCCTACGCCCGCCGCGGTGTTCCGGCGGGCGGGGCGGCCCACCCGGCGCCGCAGCCGCCGGAACCGGTCACCGTGGAGGAGCGGCACGGCGGCGGGCACGTCCTGGCCAACGGCCGGCTGCTGGTGGAGATGGACGGCCGGGGCCTGATCGTCTCCGTCTACGACCTGGAGGCGCGTCGCGAGACCGTCGCCCCGGGGGCTGCCGCGAACCTGCTCCAGATCCACCCCGACTTCCCCAACATGTGGGACGCCTGGGACGTCGACGCCTTCTACCGCAACAATGTCACCGACCTCGTCGGGCTGGACGGCCTGGACGTCGCCGAGAGCGGACCGCGGTCGGCGACCGTGCGGGTGACCCGCTCCTTCGGGCGGTCCCGAGTGGTCCAGCGGATCACCCTGCGGGCCGGCGCCAAGACGGTCGACATCGTCACGGACGTCGACTGGCACGAGACGGAGGCGTTCCTGAAGGCGGCCTTCCCCCTGGACGTGAAGGCCGACCGGACCGCGTCCGAGACCCAGTTCGGGCACGTGTACCGGGCCACGCACACCAACACCTCCTGGGAGGCGGCCAAGTTCGAGATCTGCGCCCACCGCTGGATCCATGCGGAGGAGCCCGGCTGGGGGGTCGCCCTGCTCAACGACTCCACCTACGGGCACGACGTGACCCGGGACGTACGGGCCGATGGCGGCCAGACCACCACCGTACGGCTCTCCCTCCTGCGCGCCCCGCGCTATCCGGACCCGGAGACCGACCAGGGTGCCCACACCCTGCGGTTCTCCCTCGCGCCCGGCGCGGGGATCGGGGACGCGGTCCGCGAGGGCCACGCGCTGAACCTGCCCGAGCGCACCGTGCACGGCGCCGGACCGGTCGCCCCGCTGCTGGCGGTCGACGAGGACGCGGTGGTGGTCGAGGCGGTCAAACTCGCCGAGGACCGCGGCGGCGACGTGATCGTCCGCCTCTACGAATCCCGCGGCGGCCGTGCCACGGCCACCCTGACGGCGGGCTTCCCGATTGCGGAGGCGGTCGAGAGCGACCTGCTGGAACGGCCCCTCGCGGGCACGGCCGTCTCGCCCCCGGCGCCGGACGGCACGGTCACCCTGAGCCTGCGCCCCTTCCAGATCCTGACGCTCCGCCTCCGCCGCGCCTGACCGGCTGCCGGTGCGGTGCGCAGCAGGGCGCCCGGCGGCGTGAGGTCCGCCACAGACGCGTGCGTCCCGGGCCCGACGGTCCGGGAAAGCCGGGCCCGACGGCCCGCGCCTGTTTATGCACCTAGTTGCAAAACGTGCGCGCCCTCGCTAGAACAGGTTCATCACCCCGCGCG
The DNA here is from genome assembly GCF_042742535.1 of Streptomyces sp. NPDC058880. Classification (NCBI taxonomy): domain Bacteria; kingdom Bacillati; phylum Actinomycetota; class Actinomycetes; order Kitasatosporales; family Streptomycetaceae; genus Streptomyces; species Streptomyces sp. NPDC058880. The sequence continues at coordinate 11,019 of NZ_JBHYMC010000056.1, read as the reverse complement.
AGGAGGCCACCCCGATGAATCCGCAGAGTTCCCAGAGCCGGTACCCGCACCTGCTGAGCCCCCTGGACCTCGGCTTCACCACCCTGCCCAACCGCGTGATCATGGGGTCGATGCACACCGGCCTCGAAGAGCACGAGGGCGGCTTCGAGCGCCTCGCCGCCTTCTACGCCGAGCGCGCCCGCGGCGGCGCCGGCCTCATCGTCACCGGCGGCATCGCACCGAACGACGCCGGACGCCCCTTCGAGGGCGGATCCCGCCTCACCACCGAGGAGGAGGCCGCCGAGCACCGCGTGATCACCGACGCCGTGCACGCCGAGGGCGGGAAAATCGCGATGCAGATTCTCCACTTCGGCCGGTACGCCTACCACAAGGACCTGGTCGCGCCCAGCGCCGTCCAGGCCCCCATCAGCCCCTTCGTCCCGAACGAGCTCTCCGACGCCGAGGTCGAGCAGACGGTGGACGACTTCGTCCGCGCCGCGCGCCTCGCCCGGCTCGCCGGCTACGACGGCGTCGAGATCATGGGATCCGAGGGCTACCTGATCAACGAGTTCATCGCCGCCGCCACCAACCGGCGCACCGACCGCTGGGGCGGGTCCTACGAGAACCGGGTCCGCTTCCCGCTGGAGATCGTCCGCCGTACCCGCGAGGCGGTCGGCGAGGACTTCATCCTGGTCTACCGCCTCTCCATGCTCGACCTGATCCCGGGCGGCTCCACCCTCGACGAGGTGGTCCACCTGGCCAAGGAGATCGAGGCGGCGGGCGCCACCATCATCAACACCGGGATCGGCTGGCACGAGGCGCGCATCCCCACCATCGCTACCTCCGTGCCCCGCGGCGCCTACACCTGGGTCACGAAGCGGCTGATGGGCGCGGTCTCCGTCCCGCTCGTGACCAGCAATCGCATCAACACCCCCGAGAAGGCGGAGGAGATCCTCGCCGACGGCCGCGCCGACCTCGTCTCCCTCGCCCGCCCCTTCCTGGCCGACGCAGACTTCGTCGCCAAGGCCGAGGCCGGCCGCCCCGAGGCGATCAACACCTGCATCGGCTGCAACCAGGCCTGTCTGGACCACACCTTCAGCGGCAAGATCACCACCTGCCTCGTCAACCCGCGAGCCTGCCACGAGACCGAGCTCGTGCTGTCGCCCACGCAGCTGAAGAAGCGCGTCGCCGTCGTCGGCGCCGGCCCGGCCGGCCTCGCCTGCGCCGTCTCCGCCGCCGAACGCGGCCACGCCGTCACCCTTTTCGAGTCCTCCGCCCACATCGGCGGCCAGCTCGACATCGCCCGCCGCATCCCGGGCAAGGAGGAGTTCGAGGAGACCATCCGCTACTTCGCCAACCGGCTCGACGCCCACGACATCGACGTCCGGCTGGAGACCCGCGCCGACGTCGAGACCCTCCAGGGCTACGACGAGGTCGTCGTCGCCACCGGCGTCACCCCCCGTACCCCCGACATCGAGGGCGTGGACCACGCCAACGTCGTCAGCTACCTCGACGTGCTGCGCGACGGCGCCCCCGTCGGCGAGCGCGTCGCCGTCGTCGGAGCCGGCGGCATCGGCTTCGACGTCGCCGAGTACCTCACCGACAGCGGCGAGGGAGCCTCCCAGGACCCGGACGTCTACTTCCGCCACTGGGGCGTCGACACCGCGTACACCGGACCCGGCGGGCTCACGGCCCCCGAGCGCCCCGCCCCGCCGCGCCAGGTCCACCTGCTCCAGCGCAAGGCCACCAAGGTCGGCGCCGGCCTCGGCACCACCACCGGCTGGATCCACCGCGCCGAGCTCAAGCACCGCGGGGTCGTCTCCGTCGCAGGTGCCTCCTACGACCGCATCGACGACGAGGGCCTGCACATCACCGTCGGCGGCGAGCAGCGCCTCGTACCCGCCGACACGGTCGTCCTGTGCACCGGCCAGGAGCCGCGGCGCGACCTGTACGAGGCCCTGCGCGCGGCCGGCGTCGAGGCCCACCTGATCGGGGGCGCCGACGTGGCGGCCGAGCTCGACGCCAAGCGGGCCATCCGCCAGGGAACCGAACTGGCCGCGAAGCTCTGACCGAAAGGGGATTGTGGCGGTCCGGCCGGGCCGCCACAATCTCCCGGTGACGTTCTCTCCCGCAGACGCAGACAAGATCCTCACCGACAACTTCGCGCCCTGGGTGCTGGCCCTCGGGCTGACCGTCCAGGAGACCGGCGAGCGGCACGCCGTCCTGCGGCTGCCCTGGTCCGCCGCCCTCGCGCGGGACGGCGGCGCCCTCTGCGGGCAGGCCATGATGGCCGCAGCCGACACCGCCACCGTCCTCGCGATCTGCGCCGCACGCGGCGGATACGGCCCGATGACCACCGTCCAGCAGTCGACGAGCTTTCAGCGCCCGGTGATCGACGCCGACGTGCTGATCCACGTGCGGGTCACCAAGCTCGGCAAGCGCATGGCCTTCGCCGACATCACCCTGACCCCGGAGGGCGCCGACGAGCCGGCCGCCACCGCCTCCACGGTCCACGCCCTCCTGGGCTGAACCGCGGCGGTGCGCACACCGCGGGGCCGGGGCATCGGGGCACTCGGCGCGCGCGCCGCCCGCGGGTCTGGGAGCATGGCACGGGTAGTCGCACCGAGGAGCGGACATGTCCGGACAGTTCGAGGCGAGCATAGAGATCGACCGGCCGGTCGAGCAGGTCTTCACCTACCTCGCCGACGGACGCAACGACCCCGACTTCAGTCCGCGCGTGCAGCAGATCACCAAGACCCCCGACGGCCCCACCGCGCTCGGCACCGTCTTCCGCAGCACGGTCAAGGATGCCGGGATGAAGACGGCCCGTGAGTTCCGCATCACCGGTTTCGACCCGCCGTATCTGATCCGCTGGACGGAGCAGAGCCGCAACCTGATCACCGCGGAGGGCGGCTACGACCTCGCGTCCCTGCCCGGCGGGCGCACCCGGGTCCGGATCTTCAACACGCTGGAGGGCCACGGCCTCGGCAAGCTCCTGGTCGGCATCGCGGCGGGCGCGGCCCGCAAGGACGCCCCCGACTTCGGCCGCCGCATCAAGGCTGCCGCGGAGGCGTCCCTTACGAGCTGAACCTCGGGGCCGGGTCAGAACCGCCCGGGCAGCCGGGGGAGAGGCAGCGGCTTCGCCGGAGCGGTTCCGCGGCGCTCGGCGGCGGCTTCCGCCGGGTTCTCGCAGGTCACGTCCTGGGCGGGCAGCCTCCCCGTGGCCAGGTAGGCATGGACCGGGGCGTTGGCGCATGACGCGGCGTCGAAGAGGTACACGCCGTGGCCCTCACCGCCCTTGGCCAGCACCATCCGCGAGCCCTTGAGCGCCCTGTGCAGGCCCTCGCCGCTGGTGAGCGGGGTCTGCGAGTCCCACTCGTTCTGCACCGTCAGCACGTTCGCCCGCTTGCGCATCGGGGTGGCCGACTCCACCGGCCGGTCCCAGAAGGCACACGGCTTGATGTTGGACGCGAAGTCCCCGTACAGCGGGTACCTCGCCTTGTCCTTCGCCGCGTCCCGCTCGTACTGCTCGGTGTACCGGGGCCAGGTGCCGGTGTCCCCGCAGACCACGGCCCAGAAGACGGCCGTGCTGTTGTCCGAGGCCGGCTCCTCGGCCGTCCGGCCGAGGAGCCGCAGCTTCAGTTCCCGGGTGTCCGTGCCCGCCGCCGGCGCCCTGCCCTCGGAGGCGGCCTTCAGGGCCGCGACCAGCGGTGTGGCCTGCGCCGGGTAGAAGAACACCCCGCGCGCGGACCGGATCATGTCGCCGGTGACCTTCGAGCCCTCGAAGTCGATGGGCTCCCGGTCGGCGCGCTCCACCAGCCCCCAGAAGGTGGCGGAGACCGCCTTCGGGTCGTCGCCCAGCCCGAACTGCTCGGACCGTTCCGCCGCCCACTGCGTCCACCGCGCGAACGCGGGTTCGGCCTCGGTGGCCCACACCTGGATCATCCCGCGCCAGATGCGCTGCGGGTCCACCCCGCTGTCGAGCACGAAGCGGTCGGTGCGCTCCGGGTACATCTGCGAGTACACCGCGCCGAGGTAAGTCCCGTACGAGTAGCCCAGGTACGAGATCCGGCCCTCGCCGAGCACCGCGCGGATGGTGTCCATGTCGCGGGCCGTGTTGCGGGTGGTGATGTGCGGCAGCACGGCGCCGGCCTTCTCGCGGCACTTGTCGGCGACGGTGCGGGCCCATGCCACGTCGGAGGGGAAGGTCTCCGGACGGTAGGCGCGGTCGAAGGGCTGCTCGGCGTCGTTCAGCCCGCAGGTGATGGGGCTGCTGGCGCCGACCCCGCGTGGGTCGAAACCGATCAGGTCGTAGGTGTCCCGCACCTCCTGGGGCATCGCCGAGCTCATCAGCAGCGGCAGGTCGAGCCCCTCACCACCGGGGCCACCGGGGTTCAGCAGCAGGACGCCGTGCCGCTTGGCGGGGTTCTCGCTCTTCATCCTGGATATCGCGATGTCGATCGTGCGGCCGTCGGGACGCCGGTAGTCGAGCGGGACCTTCAGCGTGGCGCACTCGTACGAGGCAGGCCGGTCGGGGCTGCACCGCTGCCATGCGGGCTTCTGCCGCAGATGGTCGGCCGCGGGAGCCGCGGCGGCCTGCGGTGCGGTCAGCAGGGGCACACCGGTGGCGATGAGACCGGCGGCGGCGAGCAGCGGTGCGAGGCGTTTCAGGCGCACGGAGCCGTTCCTTTCGGTGAAGTCGCGTACGAGTCCACCTTGTTGCACCCGGTACCCCGGCCGAATCATCCCCGGAGGGGAGGTCCTTGTGCTCCTCGCGAATGAGCCCACATCAGGACACTGGCCGACACGCCGCCTCCGCGCGGACCCGACTCAACCGCCCGCGGCGGGAGTCGAGTGGCCCGAGTGCTCGGAGGGGCCAGTGTGTTCGGAGGGGCCAGTGTGTGCGGCCCCGGAGGGCATGCCTGCGGAGGGGGCCGCGCTCCCCTCCGGGGCCGCGTCGGGCGCGGAGGGCCCCGTGCTCCCGGAGGCCGGCGTGTGGTGCGCGGTGCCCGTCTCGACGGAGCCGCCGAGCCGTTCGCGGAGCGCGTTCAGGGCGTCCGCGGACTGGGTGGTGACGACCCACCGGTCGCCCACCAGGTAGATCCCGCCGTACGCCCGGGCCTCGTCCAGCCACGCGCGCGCACCGTCCCGGGCGGCGAAGGTGGCCATGCGGTAGGCGCCCTGCCCGGTCTCACAGCCCCCCTGCCGCAACTCTTCCGCCTCCACGCTGACTTCGGCGGTGCACCCGATGGCCCTCGCGATCTCCTCGATCGAGGTGCCGGGCGTGCCCGCCTCCGCGGAGGCGGGCACGCCCGCGTGCCCCGCGCACCCTCCGGACAGCAGAACGGTGACGCACACCGCGGCGACGGCGGCGGACGGGCGGATCCGGGGAGCGGGGCGGTCGGTGGTCGGCATGCGGACCTCACGGACTGATCGGGAAAAGGGGTCGTGGCGCCCGGGAGGGGAGGGGCCCGGGCACCACGCGTTCAGGGGGTGTCGTGCTGTTCGGTGCTGTGCGGCGCGGAAAGTCCTTTGGGGGCGGGCTTCACGGCCTCATCCGGTGGCCGTCACCTTCTTGCCCTTGTCGGAGACCGCGAACCAGACGCCCTGCTTGCCCTGTCCGTTGATGTCGCCGGCTTCCTTGTCCCCGGTGAAGGTGTACACCGGCCAGCAGTCGATCGTCAGCTGTTCGGTGCCGTCAGGCCGCTTGAACGTTCCCACCAATTCCGCGGGAATTCCCTTCACCAATTCCTTGTCGACGGCCTTGGCGGGCTTCCACGTGTTCAGGCAGGCGCCGAGGCAGTTGGTCTTCATCGGCCAGGCGCTGTCCTTGTCGAACCGGTACAGGGTGCGGCCCTCCGCGTCCGTGAGGATGGCACCGAGCTTCGTGTTCCGGTTGACCCCGACCGGATCGGCCTGCGCCTCGTTCTGGCCGCCGGCCTCACCCGCGGGCGCGCCCGCTCCGCCGCCCGCGCTCGGGTCGGCGCCGGACCCGCCGCCCGCCTTGGCCGGCTTGCCGTCGGGCGCCAGCACGTGCCAGGTCCCGCCGACGCCTTCGCCGAGCGTGTCGCCCGGCTTCGTGTCCTTGGCGTAGCGGTACACCGGCCAGCCCGCCAGGGTCAGCTGCTTGGTCCCGTCGGCCCGTTCGACCGATCCGAGCAGGCTCTTGTCCATGCCCTCGCCCGCCGAGGCGTCATCCGCGGAGACCGCCGGCCAGACCGCAGCGCAGTCCCCCTCACAGTTGGACTTCGGGGGCTTGGGAGTGTCCTTGTCGAACCGGTAGAGCGTGAAGCCCGCACTGTCGGTGACGGTCGACCCCAGTTGCGCGTTGGCCTCCACCTTGAGCTCTCCGGCCGGGCCGTTCTTGACCGTGTCGGCGGCCGGTACGGCGCCCGAGCCGCCACCGTATCCGTCATAACCGGAGCCCGCCTGTTTGCTGTCGCCGACCGGCTGGACCGAATCCTGCTTTCCCGCGGAATTCTCGCCGCTGCCACAAGCGGCGGTCAGCATCAATACCGCGACGGCCGACCCGGCGAATACTCCACGACGCATCTTCTTCACGATCTCTCCTTCAGGTCAGGATTCGCGTTCTCGTGCCCTGGGTAATTTCTACGGGGCCGCTGTCGGAGAATGTCAATCTCCCTGGGAATTTGTCAGATCGCGCCAACATTGAACCCGGTGCAGTTGGTTCAGTCCTGGATGCGCAGCGCCAGCGCGGGGCAGCGCCGCACCGCGCGCTGGGCCTTCTGCCGCAACTGCGCCGGTACCGGCATGGACGCCTGGGACGGGTAGCCGTCCGCGTCGAGCCGTACGACGTCGGGGAGGATGTCCACGCACAGTCCGTGTCCCCTGCACAGGGTCCAGTCCACCACCAGCCGTTCCTCCGGGGTCTCGTCCTCGGGAAGGGGCAGCGCCCCCACCACTCGCCGGCCGCAGCCGCTGCCGAGGGCGTGGTCGCGGAACTCGTCCGGGAACGCCGCGAGCGCCGAGGCGACGAACGCCGCGGTGCCGTCGGGATGGCTGCACGCACCACGGCGCCGCACCACCTTCATCCGGGCCTCGATCGTTTCCAGCGCGGTTCTGCCCCCGCCCCTCACCGCGTCCTCCATCACGTCGGCCAGCGCGGGCAGCCCCCGGAAGCAGGGGCCGCACTGCCCGGCCGTCTCGTTCGCCATCCAGCGGGTCACCCGTGCCACCTCGCCCGCCGGGCAGGTGTCCTCCGGCAGGGGCAGTACCGCCCCCGCCCCCAGCACCGCGTCGAAGGCCGCGAGGGAACCGCGGGACAGGTCGGCGATACGGGCGGACCCCGGGTCCAGCCACTTGCCGTGGTACCCGCCCACCAGGACACCCTGGCCGGGATCCAGCCCGCACAGCTCCAGGACGTACGCCAGCGGGGTCCCCAGCGGCGCCTCGACGACCGTGCGGCCGGCGATGGTCAGCATCACGGTGCCGGGCTCGGAGGGCAGGCCGACCGCCCGGAAGTCCAGCGCGCCGATCCGTGCCGCCACGGCGAGCTGGGCGTAGGTCTCGGTGTTCGAGAACAGGGTGGGCATGCCGCCCAGGCCCCGCTCGCTGGTCCGGATCTTCTGCCCCGAAGGCAGCGTCGGCCCCCCGTTCAGGCCGTTGACCATGGAGGTGCTCTCACCCGTCACGAAGCGTTCGGGCAGCGCCTGTACCCGCACCTGACGGCCGGCGGGACCGCGTTCCGCCACGGCCGCGCGGAGCGACTGCTCCACGTCCGGCCGGGTGACGCCGATGACGACGTCCTCGGCGCCGACCGCGGCGGCGGCCAGCAGGGCCCCGTCCAGCACCAGGTGCGGGACGTGCAGCAGCAGAGCCTTGTCCTTGAGGCAACTCGGTTCGCCCTCACTGGCGTTGACGACCACCGCGGTTCCCGTGTCGCGGCCCTCGGCCGCGCGCATGACAGCACGCAGTTTCCGGGCGAAGGGGAACCCGGCCCCGCCGCGTCCCCGCAAGTCGATGTTCTCGGCGAGGTCGACGAGCTCGTCCGGCCGGTAGCGCGGTAGCTGGCCGTGCGTGGTCAGATGGGCGACGCGGTCGAGCCGGGGGGCCTGATCGAGCCCGGCCAGCAGTCTGGGGGCGCCCACGCAGCCGAGGCTGGGGCGCGTGAAGCCGCTCACAGCCGCCACTCGCGGGTGGCGAACTGGTCCCCGTCCATGCCAGCGGTGCCCATGCCCAAGCCGGCGTCCATGGAGGAGCCGGCCGGGTCGGCCGCGTACACGGCCGTCAGAGCGGGTTGGTCGTCCGTGGGCGGCGCGGCCGGCCCGGTGAACTTCTCCCGCGCGCCCGACGCCCGGGCGCGCGACTCCCGTCGCTGCCGGGGGACCGCGGCCACGACGGGCAGTTGCTGCGTACTCGCCGTTCCGGGGGGCCTGGTCGGTGACTCACTCGTCCTGGACCTGATCCGGAAGGCCAACATGCCGGCGACGCCGAGCAGGCACAGCGCGTACGACACCGTTACATAGAGGTCGGCGGCGCGGCCCGCCTTCAGCCCGTGCACCAGCGAGGCACCCCAGGCCGGATAGGCGGCGAAGTGCAGGGCGCGCCACCATAGGGAGCGGCCCTTGGTGGCGAACGCGCTGCGCACCGCGCCGGAGACGGCGACCGCGACGAAGAGGTATCCGGCCAGGCTGCCGAGACCGATCAGCACGGGCTGTCCGATGTCGGTGAAGGGCACCGCCGCCGCCGAGGCGGTCGTCCGCTGCCCCGCGATCTTGACCCAGATGTGCAGGGCCAGGAAGCCGAGCCCGGACACGGCCAGGCCGCGGTGCACGCCCTGGGCCAGCAGCCGGTGCCCCGATTTCAGCAGCAGTCGGTCGGTGGAGATCAGCCCCCACAGCACGGTGGAGGTGAGCGAGACGAGCGAGAGCACGCCTGCCCCGAAGTCGAGGAAGTCCCAGAACTGGGTGAAGGCGCCCGCGCGGGCGGCCACGGTGATGGAGACGATGGCCGCGCCGACGGCGCAGAGCGCGCCCGGACTCATCCGTCCGGGGGTCGGCAAAAGGGAGGGCCGCCGGGCGGCCCTCCGTCCCGCTGCCGGAGCCGATGCCGCGTGTCGGCTTTTACGGCGGGCCCTGTGCGGGCGAGGCATGTGCGGCTGGGGCAAGGGCATCCAGGTCTCCTGTGCGCCTGGGTACCGAGCACTCCACCTGGCGCTCGGAACCCGGGGGTCGTTGTCGTCTCTGCCCGGCCGCGCTGTGAAACTCCGCGCCGGCCGAGGGAACTTGGGGCCGGAGTGCAGCAGCATCGTGGAGCGTCACATCAGCTCCACAGGATTTATCGAAACGTGATAATTTCTCGCAGCCCGTCTCCGGCGCATCGAACAACACCGGAAGATTCCCCTCCAGCGGAGGTTGCAACAGGCCACCGCGCCGCCCGCCACCTACGCGTCCCGGACAGCAAAAAGAAGGCAAAGTCCCGGGACGATAGGCGGCCGGACCTCTCCAGGAGGGAGTACGAGGGCCGCAACTCCCGTGTCATGCAACGATGTTGACGCGGGGGGCAACCTCGGCGGGCTTGCCGCTCTTCCCCGGGCAAGCCTCACCCCGGCACGAACGAGGAAAACGATGTGCGAACTTCTGAACCGCATCTGGTCCCGCCCCCGAGGCGAGTGGACGCGCGTCCTGCGCAGGGAACTCCCCGCGCTGGCTGCCGAGATAGTGGAGGAGCTTCTGCATGGAATTCCGGAATTTTCCGCACTTGTCGATGACAACGATGCCATTGACGCAGAGTTGTTCCGGCAACTGGTGGAAGAGGCACTCCTCACCACGCTCGGCTACCAGGAACGATCCCGGGAACAAGCACCGGACGACTGCCAGGACCAGGCAGAGAACCAGGACGAATCCGAGGCCGAAACCGAGGCCGAAACCCAGGCCGAAACCGAGGCCGCACGCGCCGGCCGCGGCAGGGCCGTCAGCAGGGAGGCGACATACACGGACGAGTGCGAGATCACGCACGAGGGCCGGCGCGGCGACATCCGCGAGGAGGTCCGTCCCGGGTCCCGCGAAGGGATCCGTCAGCCGGTCCTCAAACGCGTCCGGGACAACACCCGGATGGGAACCGAGGAGGAGAACGGTGAAGAAGCCCGTCCGGGCGAACGGGCCCGCCAGGAGCTCTTCAGGACCCTCACCGACGACCGCGTCGCGTCCGACAGCTCCCTCACCGAGCTCGCCGAGGCGGCCGGATGGCCCCTCCCGCTGGCCGTGCGGGCCATCGTTCCGGCCACGCCCGGCGAGGCGCAGCAACTGGCGGGCGTCCTGGAGGACGCCCTCGTCGGGATGTTCGCGGGCCGGCCGTGCCTGCTGGTCCCGAGCCCTGAGCAGGATGACCGCGGACCGCTGGAGCATCTGCTGCGCGGCCGGTTCGCTGCAGTGGGACACACCGTCCCGATCCGGGACACGGCCTCTTCCCTGCGCTGGGCGCTGCGCCTGGCCGGTCTGACCCCCAGCCGACCCGGCATGGAACCCAGGGCCGTCTTCGTCGACGACCACCTCTCGACGCTGCTCCTGCTCCAGGACGAACCCCTGGCCCACGCCCTGGCCGCCCGCTGGCTGCGACCCCTCGCGGACTTGACCCCGCGGCAGAGCGAGCGGCTGGAGGTGACCCTGCTCGCCTGGCTCGAGGGCGGAGGTGCGCCCGAAGCGGCCAAGGCCCTCAGCGTGCACCCGCAGACCGTGCGGTACCGCATGCGCCAGCTGGAGAAGCTCTTCGGAACCGGACTGCGTGACCCGCGGACCCGGTTCGAACTGGAGATGGCCCTGCGCAGCCGCCGCCTGATGGCACAGGTGCGGCGTCAGCACTCCCGCGTGACCCGCAGGACGGCCCGGGTCATCCAAGCGGACTTCACCCCCCTCGTCGTCGGCCGCATGGCCCGCGTCAACGGACTCTGAACCCCCGAACCCCCAAACCCCCGTACAACCTCACCCCTGAACCCCCGAACCCACACCCCCTCTGAACAACCCCCGACCCGAACTCCGCACCACACCGGCCCGGCCCGGCCCCGGACCCACGGGGCCGGGC